>CBFHIW010000029.1:0-31243 GCA_965656065.1 Luminiphilus sp.
GCTCGGCTTTAATCGCCGCCAGATACTGGCCAACCTCGCGCCGCACCAAAGGCGCGAACAGATACAGCATGAACACGTTTGGCAGCGCAATGAGGAAGGTCATCGCGTCGGAGAAGTCGAGCACCGCGCGCAGTTCCAACATGCAGCCCAGGGCAATAAAAGCGCAAAAAATCATCTGAAAGACGACGCTCTTTACCTTTCCCTCGCCCAGTAAATAGGTCCAGCCCTTGAGGCCGTAGTAGGACCAGGCCAGCGCACTCGAAAAGGCGAACAAGAGTGCCGCCACCGCAATGACATAGGGCGCCCAGGCAAAGTGCCAGGCGAAGGCCGCCGAGGTGAGCTCAATCCCCGCGAGCCCCGACCCCATGAGTCCCTGGGGGATGGCCGTCGTGAGCACCACCAATGAACTGAGTGAACATACGACCACGGTGTCGATAAAGGGCTCCAATAATGCCGTGATGCCCTCGGAGGCAGGTTCTTCGGTTTTGACCGCGGAGTGTGCGATAGACGCTGAGCCGATACCCGCCTCGTTGGAAAATAGCGCTCGCTGGAAGCCGATCACCATGGCACCCAAAATGCCACCGGATGCCGCCTGACCGGTAAAGGCCTCCGAGACCACCAAAGCCAATGCCGCGGGTAAGTGCTCTGCGCTGAGGCCAATCACCACCACCGCGGCGATCACATAGATCAGCCCCATCACCGGCACCAGCACCGCTGCAACCCGTGCGATCGAGCGAATACCTCCGATGATCACCGCGGCAATGACCGTCGCCAACGCCAGCCCAAACAGCCAGCCCCGCTCAGCAAAAAAAGAGGTCTCGCCGCCGGTAATCACCACAAACTGCGCAAAGGCTTGATTGGACTGAAACATATTGCCGATGCCCAGACAGCCAATGACCAGCGCTAGCGCATAGAACGTGCCAAAGCCCTTGCCGATGCCCGGCAAGCCCCGCTCCCGAAAGTAGGCCTCCATATAAAACATGGGGCCACCGGATACTGAACCGTCGGCGTTGTAGCGCCGATACTTAACGCCCAACGTGCACTCCACCAGCTTGGTCGACATCGATAACAGCCCGGCGATAAAAAGCCAAAACGCCGCACCCGGGCCGCCGAGCGAAATCGCCACCGCCACGCCGCCGATGTTGCCAACGCCGACCGTGCCGGACACCGCCGTGGCGACCGCCTTGAAATGACTGATCTCACCGCGGGCATCAGGATCCGCGAAATCGCCGCGGGCATGACGGATCGCGAGCCACAGCGCTCGCACATTGATGAGACGCAGGTAAAACGTAAAAAACAGACCGGCTACCGCCGTCCACATCACGATGAGCGGCACGTCGGTGCCCGCAATGGGTACCGTGTAAAAGACGATAGAAGATAACGCTTCCGCGATGGGGCCGAGGTGCGCCTCCACCCACTGGTCAGGAGACAAACTCACCCCCACTGCACCGTGTGGCGCAATACCTGTTGGTAGCCGTTGAAGCTGGGTACCTCGTCGAGCAGACCTTTTTCCTTCAGCAGGGCACGGAAGCCGGGCAAGCGGTAACAGGGCACGCCGGGCAGCAGGTGATGCTCGAGATGATAGTTCACAAAGTGTGGGGCCATGAGAAAGCGCTGCCACAGCGGTGCTTCCACCGTGCGGGTATTAAAGCGGGGGTCGGGGTTATCGGCGTCGGGCACTGCCGCGTGCTCCGCGATTTGTCGCAGTCGCGCCACCAGCATATAAGACGTCATCAGGCTCGCAAACCAGAGCCACCAGGTCCAGCCAATGCCCAGTAGCATCAAGATGGCAGCGAGCGCCGCCTGCACGCCCACCTGCTTGAGCAATAAGGAGTTTCCATCAGCACTGCGGCCACCAACGTGGACCAAACCGCCGCGCAGAATGCCGGCTATCAATTTGAAACCGGTCTGTCCTGTCAGATCCCGCACCAGTTTGCGCCGAAAGCTTGGGCCGTCGACGGGGTAAGCCCGGTAATTGGGCAGATCGGGATCATCAGGTGTCCCGGCGAGGCGGTGATGATCGCGGTGCCCGGTGGCATAGGCCGTCAGGTCATTGAGCGTTGGCAAGGCGCACAGCCACTGCCCTACTCTCTGATTTAGCGCGCGGCTGGCGAACAGGGTGTTATGACCCGCCTCGTGCATGAGCACCGACAAACCCAGTTGCCGCCCCGCCAGCAGCGCCCAGACCAGCACGATTGTGAGCGGATGTGGGAACGCCCCAGCCAGCCACAACAGCGCCAGCGTCAGCGCCCAGGTCGAGAGCACCAGCCACCACGCCCAGAGATCGCTGCGGCTCAACACCTGCTCGCGCTCTGCGGGGGTCAGATAATCGTTGATCTTCAGCATGCCCACCTCGTCATGCGCCAATTATCAGTGATTTAAGCCAACGGGCAAAGGCGAGCCGCAACCACAACGGGACATAACACCGGGACATAGACGACGCCTGAGTGCCCATCTCAATCGGCCGCAGGGCCGTTTTAGCGACCGCGAATCAGCTCTCAGTTAGGCATGAGACGACTGGAAAAGCGCTGCATTGACTCAAAAAGGGAAAACGCGTGGCAGTAAGGTGAGTACCACTACCGAATACGTCAGAGATACCAGCCACCCAAAGCGCAGGTAGTCTGCGCGGGTGTAACCGCCAAGGTTCTGCACCATCAGGTTGGTGGTGTAGCCATAGGGCGTGAGGAATGACGCGCTGCCACCCAGTGCCACCGCCATCACAAAGGCCATGGGATCGAGCCCGGCCGTGAGGGCCAGCGTGTAGCCCAGAGGGAACATCAGCGCCGCGGCAGCATTGTTGGTAATCAGTTCGGTCATCGCCAGCGTCAGGACATAGACCAGTATCAACATAGCAAGAGGTGGCACGGTGCCGATCAGGGGCCCGAGGAAGGTCATCGCATGCCCCATCAGCCCGGAATGCATCACCGCCTGACTGATGGCCAGCGCAGACGAGACAATCAGCCACATCTCAAAGGGGAAGCGGCGCCGCAACTCTGCGGTACTAAACAGTTTCATCGCCAGCATCAGTAGGAGTAAAAACATCAGGCCGGTCGCGAGCGGCACCCACCCCATGACCGAGGCGGCCACGGCGGCAAACATGGCCGCAGCGACGGTCAGGCTCTTGCCACTGGAAAGGCTGTGACTGGCGACACTGCTGTCGATCACCAGAAAATTGCGGCTCAGATTGCTGCGCTTTTGAAAGTCCGGCCCCACCGCCAGCATGAGGGAATCACCACCACGCAACATAATGTTGCCCAACTGCCCCGACAGGCGTTCACCGTCGCGGTGCACGCCCACCACCGCGGCATCAAAGCGGGAGCGAAACTCGCTTTCCTTGATCGAACGCCCGATCACCGCCGAGCCTGGCAACAGCACGACCTCGGTCAGGTTGGTGCCGAGCAGGCCTTCATCGAGGGCAAAAGAGCGGAGCCCGTGAAAGCGCTCAAGAATACCCACCTTGGAAACATCGCCCGAAAAAATCAGCCGGTCACCGGCCTCGACCAGCTCATCGGGTGATACCGGGGTAAGGAGCCGCCCCTGCCGCGCAATCTCCACCAAAAACAGCTCGCCGAGATCACGAAGCCCGTTGTCTTTGACCGATTTACCGATCATGCGGGAATCGTCTGCCACCACCATTTCCACAAGGAACTCGTTGACCGGTGCACCGTCCCGGTCTGCCTCGGGCAACACTCTGGCCATCACCAACATGGCGGCCAATCCGGCCAGCGCCGCCGGCAGGGCAACCGGTAAGAACGCGAAGAAAGGAATCCCCTCCCCGGTCACGTCCTCGAGAAAACTGCTGACAATCAAGTTGGTCGATGTCCCGATCAGCGTCAGCGTGCCACCGAGGATGGCGGCGTAGGAAATCGGCAGCAGAATTTGGCTGGCGGCGTGATGGGGGTTCTTGCGCAGCGTGCCGGCGAGTGTCGCGACCACCGCGGTGTTGTTCACAAAAGCCGAGAACAGCATCGTCATGCCGGAGAGGCTGAGCAGGGTGCGAGGGAGTGAGCCTTTCACCGCGCGGTTGGAAATCGCCAGCAGCCACGGCAAGCGCTCGAGCCCCACCGACACCATCAGCAAAAGTAATAGCGTCACCAGCCCTTCATTGGTGGCTTTGCCCATCACCGCCTGCATATCGATTGTCCCCACCAACACACAGGCAGCCATCGCCACCGTGAACAAAAGCGCGGGAGAAAGACGGCTGAAGATCAAAGCCATGATCAGGGCCGCCACAATCAGGGCAATCAGCGATGACTCCATGGATTTCGTCGCCTGCGGGTCCAGCAAACAGAATACGCGCTCTTTAGGTGACACAAAAACCCCGAAATCTGGTCATCCTGCCGCTTCATCGCTACCCCCTGACGCTATGATTTACCGGCTGTTCAATGCTCTCTTAGGGTGACGAGAGCCTTATTCAATATAACCAGCAGGAGCAGACGATGATTGCCTACACCACACTCGGCGTGAGTGACCTTGACGCCGCAAAGACTTTTTACAGCAGCCTGCTGGGCGTAATCGGCGCGGAGTCTGTATTAGGAAACGAGCGCATGATGCGACCTAGCACGTGGATAGTTTTTTCATCGCGGCGAATCTCGAGCGTGCGTCGCCTCTCAAAGGATTAGGGCATGGGGTAGCTTTCGAAAGTGCGCAGGGAGGCGAGCTCTTTCGAGACCTTCTCGGACAGCTGGGCAATGGTCAATTCACTGGCGGCAGGCGGTCCCACCACGTCCCCTTCTTGCGCAACCACACCGACAGCCCACAAGAGCAGCACAGCGGCGATAGCGGATCGCATCACGCTGCACAGCACACTTGTAAAGGGTCGTCGCACCAAAGGCTTAGGCCGCTTTGCGCCTCTGTTGTACCGCGCCCGCGAGGGCGTGCAAAGTGGAGATCGTCTGCGCCCAGTCCATGCACGGGTCGGTAATACTCTGACCGTAAACCAGATTGTTTTTGTCGACCACGTCCTGTCGACCTGCCTCGATAAAGCTCTCTAACATCAACCCGATAATGCGGCGATCGCCCCGGGCGACCTGAGTGGCGATGTCCTCGGCCACCGAAACCTGCCGCGCCGGCTGCTTGCGGCTGTTGGCGTGGCTGGCGTCGATCATGATGCTCTCGGCCAGCTTGGCCTTGGCGAGCATGGCACAGGCATCGTCCACCGAGAACATGTCGTAGTTGGGTTGGGGTCCGCCCCGCAGAATGAGGTGGCAATAAGGGTTACCCGCCGTTTCGAAAATCGCCGACTGGCCGCCCTTGGTGACCGACAAAAAGTGGTGCGAGTGCTGCGCGGCACCGATGGCATCGACCGCGATCTGCACGTTCCCGCCCGTGCCGTTTTTAAAACCTACCGGGCACGAGAGGCCGCTCGCCAGCTCGCGGTGGCTCTGACTTTCGGTCGTGCGGGCGCCGATGGCCCCCCAGCTCACGAGATCTGCGATGTACTGGGGTGAGATGAGATCCAGATACTCGGTGGCGGTGGGGAGGCCCACGCCATTGATGTCCAGCAGCAACTGGCGCGCGCGACGCAGACCCTCGTTGACGTCAAAAGAGTTATCGAGGTGCGGGTCATTGATCAGGCCTTTCCAGCCTACCGTGGTGCGGGGCTTTTCAAAATACACTCGCATCACAACAAAGATGTCTTCTGCTACTTCGTCTGCCAGCGTTTTGAGTCGCGCGGCATAGTCCATGGCGGCGTCGGGGTCATGGATCGAGCACGGACCCACCACAACCACCAGCCGGTCGTCGGCCTGCTCCAGAATCGACTGAATGACCGCGCGAGACGTATTCACATGCTCAGCCAATGGCCCTTCTGCCGGCAGCTCTGCAATGAGCGCCTCGGGCACCACCAGCTCGCGCAGATTCTGGATGCGAAGATCATCAGTGTTGGTAGACATCATCGTGTACCGCTTTTACGCATTAAATTGAGCGCCGAAGGATACCACCGCCCGCGCATTAATCTGTGGCCAAGTATTCACCTTCTGCGAAGAGTTCGTCGACTAACTGCCCAATCGTATTGGGGGTGACCAGATGGGCGGCATACCAGGTATGCAGGCAACGAATACGCGTCGGCTCACTGATGCCGCCAATCCCCCGCTCATCGAGGGCCGCTTGCATTCCTTTTTCACTCAGCAGTTGTCGCTCAACGTCCGACAAAAAGTGGCCTCGGGCCTCACGGTGCCGTGCATGATCATCCTGCATGGTTTGCTGCAGTGTCGCCGAGGCATCCACGCGATCCTGCAATCGCGCGATCCAACCGGCCGCTTCGAGCCGATCAATCCGCAGGCACAACTCCGCCCCCACCAACCAGTAGAGCGTGGGAAAAGGCTTGTCGTCGACGATTGAGGCCACGCGAATGACCAGCGGTTCCCCGTGCGCATCTGCCACTGGGATCGCGCGCAAACCCCTGGGCTCTCGCCCGAGCAACACGGCAACGCGGGCGCGTTGATCAGCGGTGACAGGGGTGTCGTGGTGGTTGGGCTGCATGGCCAAATGGTAACACCGGCGTCGATTGACCCGGGTATCGAGTGGGAGTAAGGTGCCACGCATCAGGTGCCTGCCGGTCTGACGATTTGGGCAGGTTAAAAGGGAAGTCCGGTGAGCTTTGGCGAGTCCGGCGCTGCCCCCGCAACGGTCATCACTGAGGTGAGAGCCCGATACCTGCCTGATCAACACCCATCATGTGGAGCGGAGGGCTCCCACAGGATGCGATCGATGCCCGTGGTGGAATCTGCCACGCCGTGTCATGCATCCCCTGCCCCTCGCCCCGAACGCCGCATAGTCGGTAGTGGAACGACGAGGGAAGGGATGACCATGTTTAACACTCGCGCCACTCATCGGGGCGCTCGTCACACCCCTCCTTACAACACGACACACGCTCATACCCACAGCAACCACAGCGAGATCACCCTCCCTGTGACGCCGGCGCGGCAGCGGCTGATGTCCTCTTTGACCAGTCGTACTCTTCCAGTGCATTCGCGATTCAATGGCACCCTCGCATCGGCTCTGTCGCGCCCTCATGCGACTTTTTTTCGTGCGGTATCTCTTCGGCTCACGGCGCTATCGAGAGCCACTGCCCTGTTGGTGTGGGCCCTGACCGCCTCTTGCGTCGCCATGGCGCAGGACTCGTCTTCTAGCGCGACTAAGGATGCCGGCGAGGTCGAAGAAATCGTGGTGTCGTCGCGAACACCCGACCTGATTAATCAGATCGGCGTCTCGGTCAGCGTACTCGATGCGGACACCATGCAATCTCTGGGCTATCCCGACCTCGCTTCACTGCTCGACACCCAACCGGGCGTCACCGTGACCACGGATGGGGGTTACGGCAAAGCGGCGGCGGTGCGGATCCGGGGTGAGGAAGGCTATCGCACGCGCATTGTGCTGGACGGTATCAATATTGCTGACCCCTCCTCCCCCCAGGTCAGTCCCCGCATCGAACATCTGGTGAGCAGTGGCTTGACCCGGGTGGAAATCCTGCGCGGCCCCCAAGGCTTGCTCTGGGGTGCGGATGCCGGTGGCGTGATCCTCATGTCGACTACCGGCGCAATCGCCGAGTCGGGTGTGGAAGGCTATGTGGAAGCGGGTAGCGACGATTTTTATCAGGGTGCTATCAATGGCGTCTTGAGCACCGATCAGCTGACCGCGTCGGTATCGCTCTCACAGCTGGAAACCGACGGCTTCAACGCACGTGAGATCGACAGCGCAGACCCGGACCGGGACGGCTACGAGAACACGACCGTGCACGGCGCGCTCTCCTGGGCGGTCAGTGATGCGATGTCACTTCATTTTGCGGCGACCGGTATCTCTGGCGACAACGAATACGACGGTTGCTACGACACTGCGACATTTGCGTTGATTCACGACTGTGACGATGAGTACGAGCAACAAGCCTGGCGGGGCGCGCTAAGCTACGCCTCTGACCAACACACCGTTGAGCTCAGCTATGCCTCGAGCGACACGGAGCGCGCCTTTTTCTCCGCCGGCGTATTGTCCTATGAAACGGAAGGCGAGACAGACACTACGTCCCTGACCGGCGCATGGCGGCTCACAGACAACACCCGGCTCACTTACGGTGTGGATCACGAGGAGCAGGCGCTCGCTGATGCCAGCACCGATTGGTCCAGAGACAACACCGGTATTTATCTGGAAGGCCAACAGCGATTTGGACGCGCCGTGATGACCGTTGGCTGGCGTCACGATGACAACGACGACTTCGGCGAGTTCGACAGTTGGCGAGTCAGCGGGCGCTACGATTTGGACGGGATGGCGGAAGGATGGGCACTCCGCGCCGCGATCGGCACCGGTTTCCGCGCGCCGAGTCTCTACGAGATCGCATACAACAACGGGCCCTTTGCCTATCCACCTGCGAGCAGCGCGCCGCTCCTGGAGGAAAAATCCGAGGGCTGGGAAGTCGCCGTGTTGGGGTCAGTGGGCAATCTTGACCTCGAGCTGATCTGGTTCGATCAGGACATCGACAATGAGATCGTTTTCGACCTCGCCAGCTACAGCGGTTATCTGCAAACCCAGGGCACCAGCCGTTCAAAAGGCATCGAACTGGTCGCCAGCCTGCCGCTGTCGGCGCGTTGGCTGATCGAAGGCAACTTCACCACCCTCGATGCGACGCAGCAAAACGGAGGGGATCGCGCCTATCGACCGGAACACACCGGCCGCGCCAGCGTGGTTTTTTCGAGTGCCTACTGGCGCGCCAGACTCACCGCCCGATACACGGGCGAAGCGGTGGATCCGTTTATGACATCGATTGATGACACCCTTACCGTTGACCTCACCGCCCAGTGGCAGATTTCGGAACAATGGTCGCTGGAAGCGCGGTTGCTTAACGTGACCGACCATACCGATCAGCAACTGCCTGGCTACAACATGCCCGGCATGACCGCCTACGCCGGCGTGCGAGTGACACTCTAGGAGCCTGCCATGGACCGCAACACCAAACACAATAAAGCCATGGCCAAGCAGAAGGCGGCTGTGGATGAGGGCATCGCCAAGGCTGATATCGAGCGCGGCGTATCCATTCTGCTCACCGGTGACGGCAAGGGCAAAACCAGCTCGGCCTTCGGCATGGTGATGCGAGCGCTGGGCTACGGCCAAAAGGTGGGCGTGGTGCAATTCATCAAAGGCGTACAGGCCTCGGGCGAAGAAAATTTTGTCAGAGATCACCTCCCGGGTGTCGCACTTCACCAGATGGGTACGGGATTTACCTGGGATACGCAGGACCGGGAAAGCGATATCGCCGCAGCCAAGCGGACCTGGGAACATGCCCTGGCGATGCTGAGCGATGCCAGCTACGACCTGGTGGTGCTCGACGAGCTCACCTACATGCTGGCTTTTGATTATCTTCCAGAGGACGAGGTGATCAGCGCGCTCACCGGGCGACCCGAGTCCCAAAGCGTGGTGGTCACCGGTCGTGGGGGTGGTCAGGCACTGCGCGAGGCCATGGACACCGTGTCTGAGGTGAAAGAAATCAAGCACGCTTATCGCGCCGGGGTTTCCGCGCGACGGGGTGTGGACTACTGACAATGGGCGCGCACCCGGCGATCCGCCCTGCCGCCTTCATCCGCTATAAGTTTCTTAACTCGCTTTTTCTCGGACTTTCCGTCGGCGCAGTGTTTGTGCTGTACACACCGCTATCACCCGCGGTGTTCTCGGCAGGCGGCATCGGGCTCGCCTTGGGAACTCTGATCGTTGCCACCCAGTACCGACGCATTCTCGCGCCTGACTGGTTCTTTCGACTGTCGCTCGGGGTAGAGCTGGTCACGCTGAGTGGCGTGATAGCGGTGCTCCTTTTCCCGCTGGAACTGGCCCTCGCGTTGTTTATCTATATCGGCTACCAAGTGACCTTCTCACTGGGTAATTATCTGGTGCGCTGTGAGACCCTGCTGATGGTCTCGGTGGAACAGCTGCGCAAACTCGACGTGGCCAAGCAAGCGGGCTATCTGTTCGGCATGGGGGGGGCGTGGGCAGTGTATGCGGGCGTCGAGCACTTTGCCGCGATCGATGACCGGGTCGAACAGGTGGTGTCTCTGCACTGGGTGTTGGCGATTATCGAAATCGCGGTGGTGATCGCGCTTTGGCGGGCCTTCAACCGGGATCAGTTAGCACTCAGCGCCCCGCTGATCCGCGATGCGCAAGACGTCGCCCCCGACTAATCCAACAGGTCGGGCTGCTCGCTCAGGATGACATCGAACAGGGGCTGGGCGCTGAACCAACCCGCCAGCGTACTGCCCACCTGCCCCGCCGTGTGCAGCGCCATGTCATGGGGAATGGGCTGGGTTGTGCCCGCCGCTTCGGCCATGAGCTGGGCCTGACAGCTGCGTTCAAAGGTCACATACCACCAAAGCGCCTCATCGACTGACTCACCCACTGTCAGGTGGCCGTGATTCTTCAGCACAATCGCTTTTTTATCGCCGAGTGCCTCAGCGAGGCGCTCCCCTTCACTCATCGAGACCACCACGCCGGTGTAGTCGTCCAACAAAGCGAGGTCGTCATAAAACGCGCAGGCGTCCTGTGTGATCGGGTCGAGCAGGCGCCCCAGCGAAGACCAGGTCTTGCCGTAAAGCGAGTGGGCGTGGGCCGCCGCAGTGACTTCCGGCCGGGCTTTGTGAATGTGGCTGTGAATCGTAAACGCCGCACCATTCAGCAGTCCCTCGCCTTCAACGATGTCGCCCTCATGGCTGACCCTGATGAGGTCCGACACTCGCATCAGCTTGAACGAGCGACCCATGGGATTGACCCAGAAGGTGTCGGTATCTATCGGGTCACGAACGGTGATGTGTCCGGCGACCCCTTCGTCAAAACCAAACTTACCGAAGATTCTCAGTGCCGCGGCGAGGCGCTGCTTGCGCTGCAACTGCTCGGCTGCCGGGTCAAGACCCTCTCCGGGCATCGCTGCCAGATCCGCGTTCATCACCAACTGGTTCACTTGCTCGTTCATGCATGCTCACTCCTGTTCTCGCGCCAATATTGTGCCGCCTCGCGCGCCAACTCACCATCTGAGGGGAGCGGCTCTCCCTGTGCAGTCAGATGCGCCACGTAGGCACTCAGCACATCACCCGCCTGCGCCGAGACTTCCTCAGGACGCAGCGGGTCACCACATTCATCGCAGGACAATACCGCCCGGGTTTGCTTGCCGCACAAGCTGTGGCGGTAACGCTGGGGCGGGCCGTTACCGTCATCCATCCAGTCATCACCCCACTGGCTCAGCGTCATCAGCACCGGGTAGAGCGCCAAACCTTTGCGGGTCAATCTGTACTCGTAACGCGTGGGGCGGTCCATATAGGCCACCCGGGTCAGCACACCCTCGTCCACTAATTTGCCGAGTCGCTCCGAGAGGCGGTGTCGCGTCACGCCCAGGCTGCGCTGAAAGTCGTCAAATCGTCGGGTGCCCCGAAAGGCGTCGCGAATGATCAGCAACGTCCAGCGCTCACCCAGCACCGAAAGTGCCCGGGCCACTGAACAGACCTGTTGATCAATATCGTCCCATTTCATGCTTGAAAGAGTGCGCGTGACGGACGCCAAACGCAAGCACGGGCACCGAAGTGCCCGCACCGATTCACCTTTAACCGGGCTGTGATTCAGCCAAACTGGTTCATGGTGTTGTCGTCACCCGCCGCTTTCAGCGCCGCGTCACCGGAGAAGTACTCCTTGTGGTCATCGCCCATGTCGGAACCGGCCATGTTCTGGTGCTTCACACAGGCGATGCCCTGGCGGATCTCCTTGCGCTGCACACCCGCCACATAGCCCAGCATCCCCGCATCACCGAAGTACTCCTTGGCGAGGTTATCGGTGGACAGCGCCGCCGTATGGTAGGTCGGTAGCGTGATCAGGTGATGGAAGATGCCTGCCTCGCGCGATCCGTCGCGCTGGAAGGACTGAATGCGACGATCAGCCTCTGCCGCCAGGTCTGTTTCGTCGTAGCTGGCGTCCATCAATGCCTCACGATCGTAAGCCGACATGTCCTGACCCGCCTCGGACCAGGCGTCGAAAACCTGCTGTCGGAAGCTGAGTGTCCAGTTAAACGATGGGCTGTTGTTGTAGACCAGCTTCGCGTCCGGCACGACCTCGCGGATACGATTCACCATCGAGGCAATCTGGCCGACGTGCGGCTTCTCGGTTTCGATCCAGAGGAGATCCGCGCCGTTCTGCAGCGAGGTGATGCAATCGAGCACGACCCGATCCTCGCCCGAACCCTTGCGGAACTGGAATAAACCAGACGCCAGCCGTGCCGGCTTGAGCAACTTGCCATTGGCCTTGACCACCACATCGCCATTGTCGATGTCATCAGCGCTCTCGATATAGTCGCCGCAGAGAAAGCTGTTGTAGAGGTCGCCCAGATCACCCGGCTCCTGCGTGACCGCGATCTGCTTGGTCAGGCCCGCGCCGAGTGAATCGGTGCGCGCCACGATAATGCCGTCTTCCACGCCCAGCTCCAGGAAGGCATAGCGAATCGCGCGGATCTTGGCGATGAAATCGGCGTGGGGCACCGTCACCTTGCCGTCCTGGTGTCCGCATTGCTTCTCGTCGGAGACCTGGTTTTCAATCTGGATAGCGCAGGCGCCCGCCTCGATCATGCGTCGAGCCAACAGGTAGGTGGCCTCCTCGTTGCCGAATCCGGCATCGATGTCAGCGATAATCGGCACCACGTGGGTCTGGAACTCATCAATTTGCTTGGTAATGCTTTGCACCTCAACGTGGTTGCCACTCTCACGGGCTTTGTCGAGGGCGCGGAACAGGCCGCCGAGCTCACGGGCGTCGGCCTGTCGCAGGAAGGTGTAAAGCTCTTCAATCAGCGCCGAGACCGAGGTTTTCTCGTGCATCGATTGATCGGGCAGAGGACCAAACTCTGAGCGCAGCGCGGCGATCATCCAGCCTGACAGGTACAGGTAGCGCTTGTCGGTGGTACCGAAGTGCTTTTTGATCGAGATCAGCTTCTGCTGCCCAATAAAGCCGTGCCAGCAGCCCAGAGACTGGGTGTAGTGGGCCGGGTCGCTGTCGTAGTCCGCCATATCTTTGCGCATGATCGCTGCGGTGTACCGGGCGATATCGAGTCCGGTCTTAAAGCGGTTCTGCAAGCGCATCCGGGCAGCGTACTCAGGGCTGATATCTGACCAGTTATTGGATTGTCCGCAACTGGCTTCCATCGCCTTGATGGCCTCTGCATATGTCGACATGGTGTCTCTCCTGTTCATTCGCACTGCCGAAGCAGCATCTTCAACACGCCGGCAGTCTAGGTGCCGGCTCATTATTTTCAAACCAAATAGATCTCATACTTACCATTCACAGCCTAAATATCATGTTCTGCCGTGAATTGTCCGGCCGTGAAAGGCTTCCCTTTAAAGTCACCGCGTTTGCCCCTAGACTCCGGCCCTTGCCCACGCCTCTGCGCTATCGGTCAGGAGAAAACAGCATGAGCGAACCGCTGGTCAGCATCATCATGGGATCCCAATCAGATTGGGAAACCATGCAAGCTGCCACCACCGTGCTCACCGAGCTGGGTGTGCCCTTCGAGACACGGGTTGTCTCAGCGCACCGCACGCCCGCGCGGCTGGTCGAATTCGCTGAGGGTGCTGCGTCCCGCGGCCTGAAGGTCATCATTGCGGGCGCCGGTGGCGCCGCGCATTTGGCCGGCATGGCAGCGTCTATGACCCACCTGCCGGTAATCGCCGTGCCGGTCTCCAGCAAACAACTCAAGGGCATGGACAGCCTGCTTTCAATGGTGCAAATGCCTAAAGGGGTAGCCGTGGCCTGCCAGGCGATTGGTGAGGCCGGCGCGTTTAACGCTGGCCTGATGGCGGCGCAAATTCTGGCGACCTCGGATCCTGCGCTGTCAGAAGCGATCCAGAACTGGAGAGCGCAGCAAACCGACAACGTCCCCCACGCCGTCGACTGATGCGCATTGCCATCGCCGGATGCGGCCAATTGGCAAGAATGCTGGCTCTGGCGGGCTGGGAAATGGGCCACCACTTCTCCTTCATTGCCGACCCGGGCGAAGGCACGGACTGCGTTAACGGGCTGGGGCCGGTCGTAGCCCGAGATGACCACCCCGAGCCGGCGGCGCTCCATGAGGCGCTGGGACGTCCCGACATCGTCACCGTCGAGAAAGAGCATGTGAGCGTGGCCCTGCTCGAGGGACTGACCGAGCACTGTTTGGTCGCGCCCTCCCCCGAGGCGATTCGCATTTGCCAACATCGCGGCCGAGAAAAAACCGCACTACAGAACCTTGGGATCAGTACTGCCCCCTTCCAGTTGGTAATGGATGGTCCCTCATTGATTACGGCGGTGGAGGCGCTGGGCTATCCCGCGTTCGTGAAATCCTGTGAGCAGGGCTATGACGGACAGAATCAATGGCTGCTGCGTGATGATGCGGCGCTAGAGGCCTTAGCGGTAGAAATGGAGTCACTGCCACCGCTGGTCGTTGAGGGCGCCGTTCACTTTGACCGCGAGCTGTCGATGATTGCAGCGCGCTCTGTGAGCGGCGAGACCGCGCTCTACCCGCTGGCAGAGAACCGTCACCGCGAAGGGATTCTACTCACCTCGGAAGTGCCGGCAGACCATATCAGCGAGGAGACCCAGGCGCAGGCCAACCACATTGCGCGGACACTCCTCGAGCAGTGGTCCTACGTGGGCGTGCTCTCCATTGAACTCTTTGATGAGGGAGGCAAGCTTCGCGTGAACGAACTGGCACCCCGCGTCCACAACAGTGGCCACTGGTCGCAAGACGCGGGCGTCACCTCCCAGTTCAGCAACCACATTCGCGCCATTACCGACACGCGCCCTGGCAACACTCGACCTGCGCTCTATGCCGGCATGGTGAACCTTTTAGGCCGAGAACCCGACGCGACGCTTTTACAGGCGGAGGATGTGAATCTTCATTGGTACACGAAATCTGTCCGCAGCCGCCGGAAAGTGGGCCACATTAACGTGCAGGCTAAGGATCGCGCTGGGCTACAACAGCGCCTTGCTGAACTGGAAGCGGCCCTGTATCCCGAGGGAGAGCCGCTGTAGCGCGCCCTCATCTATCGCGTTTTTTATTGCGCGTTTTCTTCTCTGATTTTTTGATGTGGCTGATCATACGTTTGCGACGTTGCACCTGCCGCTGCGTCAACTTGTTGCGCTTTCCTGCATAAGGATTATCGCCGGACCTGAGTTCGATACGAATGGGCGTGCCATGCAACGCCAGCTCACGGCGAAAGATCTTTTCCAGATAGCGCTGATAACTCGCCGGCAGCGCGTCCGTCTGGCTGCCATGAACCACTACAACGGGAGGATTCTGGCCGCCGGCGTGCGCATAGCGAAGCTTGATCCGTCGTCCGTTCACCATGGGTGGCGGATGGCTCGTTACCGCGTCCTCGAGGATCCGGGTGAGGCGCGGCGTGCTCAGGGATCGGGTCGCTGCGTCATGGGCCGCATGAACCGAACCGTATAGCTTGCCCACTCCAGATCCGTGCAGAGCCGAGATGAAATGAATGTCCGCATAGTCGATAAACTGCAGCCGGCGACGCAGCTCCGAGCGAATCCAATCGCGTTCATCGGACTCAATGCCATCCCATTTGTTCAAGGCAATCACCAGCGCTCTACCCGCCTCGATACATTGGCCCAGTAGATGAAGATCCTGCTCCACCAGGCCTTCGTGGGCGTCCATGGTGAGAATCACCACCTGGGCGTCGGCAATCGCCTTCAGGGTTTTGACGATGGAAAACTTTTCCACGGCCTCGCGGACATTCTTCCGCTTGCGCACTCCGGCAGTGTCGATCAGCGTGTAGTGCCGACCCCGGCGCTCATAGTCGATGTAAACGCTATCCCGGGTGGTACCCGGCTGGTCGTAGACCACGACCCGCTCCTCACCCAGTAAACGATTCACAAGCGTCGACTTGCCCACATTGGGACGGCCGACGATGGCGACGCGGATGGCACCCTCGATTGTTGGCGGCGCTTCTTCATCGGCTTGTTCTAACCAGGGCGTCAGGACGGTGGCAATGAGCTTGCGCACGCCGCGATTGTGGGAGGCCGCAATCGTGTGCAGATGATCAACCCCAAGCTGATAAAAATCACTGGCAGCGATGTCCTCACCCACGCCATCGATTTTATTCACCACCAAATGGAAGGGCTTGCCCTCGGTGCGCAGGTGCGTGACGAGTGCCTCATCGCCCGGGTGCAGCCCGGCGCGACCGTCCACCAACAGCAGGACCACATCTGCCTCGGAGATGGCTGCCATCGACTGGCTCGCCATTGCCGCATCGATGCCCTCTTCTTCACCCGAAATGCCGCCGGTGTCGATAACAATAAAGGCCGTCTCGTCCAGCCGCCCCTGACCGTACTGTCGATCGCGGGTCAGGCCCGACAGATCGGCGACCAGAGCGTCCCGACTGCGGGTCAGCTGATTAAAGAGTGTGGATTTGCCGACGTTGGGACGGCCCACCAAGGCGAGCACGGGCAGCATGACGTCAGTTTCGCGCTTCGACGTCGTAGGCTTTCAAGGTACCGTCGTTGGTGTAAACAAACAGCCGGTTGCCCCGCGCGATCATGTCGGCTCGCGCACCCTTTGAATCGACTTTGGTGCGGCCGACGATTTCTCCATCGACCTGTGACAGCAGGTGCAGGTATCCCTCGAAATCGACGGTTGCCACATAGCTGTTGACCGGCGTCGGACGCGATAATTCGCGGAAGCCCAGATCGATATTCTGCCAGCGCACACCCTGCCCATTGCGCAGGAACGCACTCACAGTGCCATCGTCGTCAGCCACGTACACGTTGCCGAAGCCCACACCCACACCCGATACCGACGACACATTGCGCTGCCAGAGCCGCCGACCGGAACGCGTGTCGATGGCCGCCAAACGGCCCTGATAGCTCGCGACATATAGCTCGCTGCCCTGAAGCGCCATGGAGCCATCGATATCGACAATGCGTTCGATTTCAGATCGACCCTGCGGAATCGCCACCCGGGACTCCCACGCCACATTGCCCGAGCGCAGATTGACGGCAACCACCTTGCCATCGGCGAATCCAGCAATCGCGTTATCACCGAGAATCATCGGTGTGCCGGTACCGCGCAGGGTCAGCACGGGGACATCGCTGGTATAGGTCCAACGGGTCTCACCGGTCTCGTAATCGAAACCCATCAGCTTGCCGTCATAGGTCTGAGCCACCACATAGCGGCCGTCACCCTGCGGTGCCGACAGCACCTCACCCGAGACCACAGCGCGCCAAATCTCCTCGCCGCTGTCGGCCGACAGGCGCATGACTAGTCCTTCGGAGGCACCGACAAAGATGGAGTCCCGGTGGTGCCCCACACCGCCCGACAATGCCAAATCGAGATTGTTTTTCCAGCGCACGCGACCCGTCTCGGCATCGACGGAGGCGAGCTTGCCCTCGGAGGAGGCGACATAAATGCTGTCGTTCACGAGGATGGGATTGATTTTGTAGAGGCCGTCACCCTGGCCATCACCGACCCCGCGGGACCAGCGGCTCTTGAGTTTGACCTGCTCGTCGATTTTCTGCAGTTCTACGGGTTCACGCGGATCGAAATCATCATCGCTGAACCAACCCGTAATCGTGCTACAGCCCGCACTGAGCGCGAAGCTCATCACCAGCACTGTGCGCGTGAGCTGTCTCATCAGCTGGCATCCTCGGCAACGTCGGCCTCAGGCGAGGCAGGCAGGCGCGTCTCGAGCGTGCGCACCTTGTTATCCAGTACGACGCTGTACTGACCCAACTCTGTGGCCAGATCCCGTCCCTCGCGATAGGCCGTCAACGCGTCATCCGTGCGGCCCGCCGCCAAGTGGATATCGCCCTCAGCTTGAGCATAGGCCACGGGATAGGCGTCGCTACCCTGGGAGAGTATCGCCAGCGCTTCAGTTTCTTGACCCTGTGCCGCAATAACCCGCGCCAGCCGCAGCTGAATCAGTTGCCCAATATCAGAGCGGGTGTCGCCAGCGGCCAGCGCCCACCGCAACGCGGACTCCGCGCCAGCAAGGTCACCGGCTTCAACGGCCACCTTCGCTTCCAGCATGGCACCGAAGCGCGCATAGGTGGACCCACTGTGGTTTTCTTTTAATTGCGTGGCCATAGCTGCAAATTGCTCGGGGTCATCCCCTTCGAGCTGGATGGCGAGCATGCTGGCATAAAGATCCGAGGCGGCCTCGACTTTGGAGGCAGTGAACCCCTGATACTGCTGCCAGCCCACGGTTCCCAGCACGGCCACCACGACTGCGGCGACGATGCCTTTGCCATTCTCATCCCACCACCGTTTAAGTGCCGCGAGATCCGCCTCATCCTGCATATGTTCTGCCACGCGTGACTCCTTTTATCAGGCGCTTTGTGTTGCCGCGAGATAGTTGGCCAGAAACGACTCCAGCTCGGCATCCAATATGGTCTGTTGCTCGGCTTCTGCCCGCAAGGGCTTGAGCGTCACCTGGTTATTTGCTACTTCGGCGTCACCATAAACCAGCGCCCAGGCAGCGCCACTTTTATCAGCGCGCTTGAACTGGCTCTTGAAACTGCCACCACCGAGGTGCTGCACCACATCGAGGTCCGGAAACTGCCGACGCAGGGCATCCAGCCGCGGCAGACTGTGTCGATAGGCATTTTCGTCTGCCGTCACAATATACAGGTCCGCAGGGGCCGAGACTGTAATATCCAACGCCTGCATGAGCAAGATCAGTCGCTCTAGACCTACGGCAAAACCGGCTGCAGGGGTCTCTTTACCGCCAAAAGTCGATACCAGCGTGTCGTAACGCCCACCGCCGCATACCGTGCTCTGGGCCCCGAGATGCTCCGTGGTCCACTCAAATACGGTTTTATTGTAGTAATCGAGGCCGCGTACCAGTCTGGGATTCACCACATAGGCAATACCGAGCGCATCAAGCTGGCTGAGTAATTCGGCAAACTCAGCCTGGGTCTCGGCATCGAGATAGTCAGACAGCACCGGCGCCGAATCAAGCACCGCCTGCGTGTCCGGACTCTTGCTGTCGAGAATGCGGAGCGGGTTAGTCTCCAATCGGCGCTGGCTGTCCTCGTCCAGACGGTCACGATGTTGGCCGAGATAGCCCACCAGGGCCTCACGGTAGCGCGCACGATCAGCCGCGGAACCAATGCTGTTGATCTCCAACTGCAGGGCGTCGTCCACGCCGAGGCGTCGCCAGAGCTGCCGACTCAGCGCAATCAATTCGGCGTCCTGATCAGGTGTCGCCACGCCGAAGGCCTCGACCCCCAGCTGATGAAACTGGCGCTGGCGGCCCTTTTGGGGTCGTTCGTAGCGAAACATCGGCCCCATGTACCACAAGCGTTGAGGCGTCACAGCAAGGTTATGCTGCACCACCGCCCTCACGCACCCCGCCGTGCCCTCCGGGCGCAGCGTCATGCTGTCGTCATTGCGATCCGCGAAGCTGTACATCTCTTTTTCAACAATATCGGTGACCTCACCGATGGAGCGGGCGAATAGATCAGTCGGCTCGATAATGGGCAAGCGGATCTCGGCATAGCCATAGCTCGACAACACCTCGAGCGCGGCCGTCTCCATTGACTGCCACAGCGGGGTGTCCTCGGGCAGGATGTCGACCATCCCGCGTATCGCTCGAAAAGTTGTCATGATGCGAAGGTCAGTGTGTGCTGGAGATGATGTTGGCTTCCCGCTCCGAGCGCGCGACTTCAAGGGCCTGTGCGCGATCGCGAATCACCGATTCAAGATGGTCCACAAAGTCCTGGTTGCTGACTTTGTGGTCGGGCTCTCCGGAGATGTAGATCAGATTGTTTGGTGTCGCGCCCGTGAGGCCAACATCCGCTTCCCGCGCCTCGCCTGGCCCGTTAACGATGCAACCAATCACCGCCACATCCATGGGCGTGCGGATATCTTCAAGACGGTTTTCCAGCTCGTTCATCGTACTGATCACATCAAAGTTTTGGCGCGAGCAACTCGGGCAAGCAATGAAATTGATACCATTGGCGCGCAATTTCAGGCTCTTCAAGATCTCAAAGCCCACCTTGACCTCTTCCACCGGATCGGCGGCCAATGAGATACGGATCGTATCGCCAATACCTTCCATCAACAGCATGCCGATCCCCACCGCAGATTTCACGGTGCCACCACGCGTGCCACCCGCCTCGGTAATACCCAAATGGAGCGGCTGTTCAATTTGCTCAGCCAGCTTGCGATAGGCCTCTACCGCCATGAAGACCTCCGAGGCCTTGACGCTCACCTTGAAGTCCTGAAAATCGTGACGGTCCAGTATCTCCACATTTCTCAGCGCGGACTCCACTAGGGCGTCGGCATTCGGCTCCGGATACTTGCGCAGTAGCTCCTTACCCAAGGACCCCGCATTCACACCAATACGAATAGGAATACCCCGGTCCTGGCACGCCGCAATGACTTCCTTCACTTTGGCCTCGCGACCGATATTGCCAGGGTTGATACGCAGACAGTCGACACCGTACTCGGCGACCTTGAGCGCTATTTTGTGATCGAAGTGGATATCCGCCACCACCGGGACACCGGCTCTGGGTCGAATCTCCTTGAAGGCCTCAGCAGCCTCCATGCTGGGCACGGAGACCCTGACCAAATCGGCACCCGCCGCTGCAATGGCATGGATCTGTGCAACCGTTGCCTCGACATCACAGGTTTCAGTGTTGGTCATGCTCTGCACGGCGATGGGGGCATCGCCGCCAATCGGCACGTTCCCCACCTGAATTTGTCTGCTTACGCGGCGCTTTATGGGCGAAGGCTGGTTCATGGCCACTGTCCTCCCGCATCCGGCTCTCAGGCCGAATACTCGTTATCGACTCTGACGCTCCATCCAGACCCTGTACTCAGCGGAATCCGGGTACAGATTGCGCAATGCCAACTCATAACTACCCAGCGCATCCTGGTCGCCTGTTTGATCGGCGATTTCCAGACCGAGTAGCAGCCCCCGCGGCGATTGCTGTGGAGAGACCGTCCTGTAGGTCCCATGATACCGCGCGGCTTCGTTAGTATCACCCGCTTCTAGACGCAGAAAACCCAGCTCCAGAAGCGCCACCGGATTGCGTCGATCCATCAACAGGGCCCGAGTAAAAGCCGCCTCGGCGCCCGGGTTGTCCTCTAACTGGAGTCGACAGAGCCCCAGGTTCACGAAGGCCATGGGGCGACCGCTGTAGAGCGTGTCTTCCGTCACGCGATTAAACTCGCGTTCCGCCTCAATAAAACGCCCCTGAGAATAGAGGAAAGCCGCGTAATTGTTGCGCGCTCTGGATAGCGTCGGTTCTGCCTTGAGAGCGGCCCGAAATTGATTCTCTGCCATCTCGAACTCGCCGGTGCTCTGGTACACCAGCGCGAAGGCCTCAAAGACCTCGGCGTTGTCGGGATCCACTTCCCGGGCCAATTCGAGGTTGCGTTTGGCGTTTTCCCAATCCCCCACGCCAATATACTGCCGGGCGAGCGCCACACGCTTATCCAGCGTAGCGTCAAGGTCAGAGGACATCTGTGTCCCGCCGCTTTGTTCGGTGACGCAACCGCCCATCAGACCCAGCAACATCACGAGCGCGCCACCCCACAACAGGCTGAACCCACGGCGCGGCGCCGATGAGCCACTACTTGAGCCAAACCCGCGCGTCATCTCTGACAAGTTATCCGCTTTCATCAGCCTGATTCCAACAGGCTATGATCGCCGCGTCCAGCCCGGTGGCGTTCAGCGCGTCTGGTTCGGTCTACAACCTCACCCACCAGCTGGCCACAGGCCGCGTCAATGTCATCGCCCCGGGTGGTGCGCACCGTCACCACAAAGCCGGCGTCGGTTAGCACCTGCCAGAACCGGCTGACCGCATTGCCGCTGGGGCGCTCATAGCCTGAATTGGGGAAATCGTTAAACGGGATCAAGTTGATCTTGCAGGGATAATCCTTGAGCAAGGCGGCGAGCTCTCGCGCCTGTTCAACGCTGTCGTTGACGCCTGCGAGCAAGGTGTACTCGATGGTCACCACACGCTTTTTGTCAGTTTGCGCATCCAGATAGGCCTTGGCGGAGGCCAGCAGTCGCGCAATCGGATATTTCCGATTGATGGGTACGATCTCGTCACGCAGCGCGTCATTGGGTGCATGAAGCGATACGGCCAGACTGACGTCTGCCCACTCGGCGAGCCGATCCAGATTGGGTACTACACCCGACGTCGACAGCGTGACCTTGCGCTTGGAGAGCCCGTAGGCCAGGTCGTCACACATCAGGCTCATGGCGGACACGACGTTATCAAAGTTCAGGAGCGGCTCGCCCATGCCCATCATGACCACATTGGTCACCACCCGGCCTTTACCGGACTGCCAAGCATCGTATGAATTAATGGCCAGCCACACCTGACCGATGATCTCAGCTGCCGTTAAATCGCGCTGAAAACCCTGCTTGCCGGTAGAGCAAAAGGTGCAGTCGAGGCTGCAACCCACCTGAGAAGACACACACAATGTGGCGCGGTCACCCTCGGGGATGAGCACCGCCTCGACCAGACTGCCTCCCTCGACCGCGATGGCCCATTTGCGGGTGCCGTCCTGGGAGTCGTGCTGCTCGGCAATGGTCGGTGGCGTAATCTCTGCAATCTCACCCAATTGGGTCCGGAGCGACTGGCTGAGATCTGTCATCTCCTCAAAATCGCGCACGCCACGGTGGTGAATCCACTTCATGACCTGCTGGGCGCGGAATCGCTTCTCGCCTAGGTCAGTGAAAAAGTTTTCGAGTTGCTGCCGGGTCAAACCCAGTAGGTTGACCGGATCGGTGGCCGGGGTAGTGGCGATGAGCTGGTCTGCTGCAGTCATGGCATCAGAGCCGGCCATACCTCAGCGTGGGCAGATCTCGCTCGAGGCAAAGAAGTAGGCAATTTCTCGCTCAGCAGACGCGGGGGAATCCGAACCATGGACCGCGTTAGCATCGATGGATTGCGCGAAATCGGCGCGGATCGTGCCGGCGTCGGCCTCCTGAGGGTTGGTCGCCCCCATCAGCTCGCGGTTGCGCGCGATCGCACCTTCACCCTCTAGGACCTGAACGACCACAGGGCCAGAGGTCATGAACTTGACGAGGTCGGGGTAAAAGGGACGCTCTTTGTGCTCGGCGTAGAAACCACCGGCGAGGTTATCCGACAGGTGCAGCATTTTGGCCGCGACAACGGTCAGGCCCGCCTCTTCAAAACGGCTGATAATCTGGCCAGTCACGTTTTTACCCACCGCATCGGGCTTGATTATCGATAAGGTGCGTTCCACCGCCATGTTGCTCTCCGGTTGCTACTGATAAAGTCGAGGCACTCGCCTCGCGGGCGCGGAGTATAAGGGGTTTTGCCCCGCAGTGTCATGCCAACAATGCCACCCGGATGGGCCGTATTCAGTGCCGTTCCGAGGCGTGGTTGATGGTGTAGCGCGGGATTTCGACCACCAGATTAGTGTCCCCCACCTGTGCCTGGCAGGACAGCCGGGATTCGGGTTCCAGGCCCCAGGCTTTGTCGAGGTAATCCTCCTCGAGCTCATCGGCCTCTTCCAATGAATCAAAGCCCTCCCGGACAATGACGTGGCAGGTCGTGCAGGCACAGGACATCTCGCAAGCGTGCTCGATCTCGATATCATTACGCAGCAGTGCTTCGCACACACTCTCGCCCTGCTCAGCCTCGATCACCACCCCCTCGGGGCAGATCTCGTGATGGGGTAATACAACTATTTCGGTCACGGTGTGGATTCCTCTGCGACGTCGGACTCAAGCTCCGAGAGTGAGACGCCTTGAAGCGCTTTTTGAATACTGCGATCCATGCGGCGCGTGGCAAAGACCTCGCTGGCCTTGCCGAGGATCTCGGTAGCCTCACGAATATCGTCAGGCTGGTTCGTCGCCATCACGGTCTCAAGATGTGTCATGTCCGACTGGAGCGCATCGGTTTCGTCAGCGGACAGCAGATCGCGATCGGCCGTCATCGCGGCCCGCAGCCCATCGAGCAGCGCCTCGGCCTCGACCCGAGCCTCGCCAAGCTTGCGTGCCAGCATGTCTTCGCCGGCGTGCTCGTACCCCGCTTTTAGCATGTCGGTAATTTGCGCTTCATCCAGGCCAAAGGCCGGTTTCACCACAATCTCACTGCGGGCGCCGGTTTGCTGCTCCACCGCCGAAACAGCGAGAATGCCATCCGCGTCAACCTGAAACGTGACCTCAATGCGGGCAGCACCGGCGACCATCGGCGGAATACCGGTCAATTCAAAACGGGCCAGGGAACGGCAGTCCTCCACCCGCTCGCGCTCGCCTTGCACCACGTGCACAACCAGTCCGGTTTGACCGTCCCGGGCGGTGGTGAATTCCTGTGCCCGAGCAACGGGGATCGTGCTGTTACGGTCGACAATACGCTCTACTAGCCCACCGTATGTCTCTAGGCCGAGCGAGAGCGGGATAACGTCGAGGAGCAACGCTTCATCGCCCTGCCGATTCCCGACCAGAATATCGGCTTGTCGCGCGGCGCCCATGGCCACCACCTGGTCCGGATCAAGATCACACAGGGGTTCCAGACCGAAGCAGCTTGCGACTGCCTGACGCACCGCCGGCGTGCGTGTCGACCCCCCCACCAGCACCACGCGATCGACGGTATCGACGTTGGCGTCTGTAAGGGTTTGTTGGCACGCGTCGAGCGTGCGTTCGATATAGGGCGATAGCAGCGCTTCCAGCGTCGATCGCGATACCGTGACCTCGCTGGTGGCTGCATCGAGTCCACTCACATCAAGGCCAACCGATGCCGTGTCGCTCAAGCGCTCTTTAGCGTCTCGCGCCAACGACAGAGCAACCCGACGTTGCACCGCCGTGGGGTTAGTGACGGACAACTCGTCGAGCAAGTGGGCAGCCAACGCCCGATCAAAATCATCACCGCCCAGCGCACTGTCGCCGCCTGTGGCGAGCACCTCGAATAAGCCCGCGCGCATGCGCAACAACGAGATATCAAAGGTGCCACCACCGAGGTCATAGACCGCCAGCACGGATGATTCCTCAGCCTGTTCCTCGAGACCGTAAGCGACCGCCGCTGCGGTGGGCTCATTGAGTAAGCGCAATACCTTGATGCCAGCCAACTCCGCGGCCTGGCGAGTGGCCTGACGCTGCGCATCATCAAAGTAAGCCGGTACCGTGATCACGGCACCGCCGATGGGCCCGCTCAGCTGCGGCCCGGCTCTGTCTTTTAAGGCACCTAGGATCGCTGCCGAGACCTCAACAGGCGTCTTGGCACCCGCATCGGTCGCAAAAGCGAGGCCCTCGCCCTCGGCCAGCTGTATGTAGGGGTCGTCTTCAAACTCTTCACGTGAGCGGCCCAACATCCTCTTGGCTGAAGCGATCGTGTTACCCGGTTCAGCGCTGGCCTGCTGCTCCGCGTCAGCGCCCATCAAAGTTTGCGACTTGCCGTAGTACACCACCGAAGGCAACGATGCCTGCCCGGTGTCATCCGTCAGCACATTCAAGTTTGTCCCGTCGAAGTGCGCGATCAAGCTATTGGTGGTACCAAGGTCGATGCCAACGCCGATCTGACGTTCGGTATGACTCTCAGGCGCGGCACCCGGTTCAGCAATCTGTAACAGCGCCATCTTCAGCTCACCCGTAGCTTCGGTTCGCTGAGCAGTTTGGAGAGATAGCACATTTCCTGCCAATGGCGCGCCGCATCCAGATAGGCACCAGCGGCGAGGGTTGTGGCGAACTGATCGCGACTCGCTGTGTAATGACCCTGAATGTCGGCAGTCAGGTCCTGGCGGCTGGCGGCGTCTGACGGGCCTAGCTCTTCCAGTTGCTCTCGCAAACTGATCTGTGTCATCAAAAAAGTGGATTCAACACCCGCGCGTTCCGCCGCGACCAGATCAACACCTGCTTGTTGCAGCAGGTATTCGGCACGGGAGACTTCATCGGAAAGAATGCGGTAGCCGCTGTTAATGTCAGCGCAAAACTGCGCCGCGACTCGCTGCTCCACTTGAGGTTTGCCCGCGTAGCGGTCGGGGTGAAACTGGGTCAGCAGGGAATGGTAGGCCCGCTCAAGCGCCGTCTCGTCCAACGCGAAATTGGGTTCCAGCTGAAACAATGAAAAATAGTCGCGCGCCGTCGCGCCCGCGGTGGCGTTCACGCTCAGACCGTGAAGCTTTCGCCGCAGCCGCACTCTCCGGCAACATTGGGGTTGCGGAACTCCAGGCCCTCGTTCAGACCTTCACGCGCAAAATCCACGATCGTGCCATCGAGGTAGACAAGACTCTTGGCGTCGACAAAGACTTTGACACCGTCGGATTCAAAGAAAGCGTCCTCCGGCTCCACCTGATCGACAAACTCGAGGACATAAGCGAGCCCCGAGCAGCCAGAGGTTTTCACCCCGATACGAATGCCCTCGCCTTTACCACGGCTGGCAAGCTGGCGGCTCACGTGCTCCGCCGCTTCACTGGTCAGGCTAATCGACATCTTAGTCGTCCTGCTTGTCGCGGTAGTTCTGAACAGCGGCTTTAATCGCATCCTCGGCCAGCACCGAACAGTGAATTTTCACCGGCGGTAGTGACAGCTCCTGCGCGATCTCGGTGTTTTTGATCGAAGCAGCCTCATCTAGATTTTTACCTTTCACCCACTCAGTCAGGAGTGAGCTCGAGGCGATGGCCGAACCGCAGCCGTAGGTTTTGAACTTGGCGTCCTCGATGACGCCGTCGTCATTCACCTGGATCTGCAGGCGCATCACATCGCCACAGGCCGGCGCACCGACCATGCCGGTACCAACGTTGTCGTCGCCCTCGTCGAGCTTGCCGACGTTGCGCGGGTTCTCGTAGTGATCAATTACTTTGTCGCTGTATGCCATGGTTCTCTCCCAAAGGCCTTCATGACAGCGCTAGTGCGCCGCCCATTCAATTGTGTTGAGGTCTACACCGTCCTGATACATGTCCCAAAGCGGCGATAGCTCGCGCAGTTTCTCCACCGCATGCCGGACAGATTGGGCCGCATGATCCACTTCTGCCTCGGTGGTGAAACGCCCGAAACTGAATCTCAATGAACTGTGCGCTAACTCGTCATTCAGCCCCAAAGCCCGCAACACGTAGGAAGGCTCAAGGCTGGCCGAGGTACACGCGGAGCCGCTAGATATCGCCAGATCTCGCAGCGACATAATGAGCGACTCCCCTTCGACAAACGCAAAGCTGACGTTGAGCGCCCCCGGTAACCGCTGATCACGATCGCCGTTGATATGGACCTCCGGGATATCATTAATCGCGTCCCAGAAACGGTGACGCAGCGCCGACAAGCGCTCAGCCTCATCAGACATTTCGGCTCTGGCAATCCGCGCCGCCTCGCCAAAGCCCACCAGCTGATGGGTCGCCAGCGTACCGGAACGCATGCCGCGTTCGTGGCCGCCGCCATGCATCTGTGCCTCGAGGCGCACCCGCGGCTTGCGGCGCACATAGAGCGCACCGACCCCTTTGGGGCCATACATCTTGTGCGCCGACATCGACAACAGATCAACCTTCATGGTCTCCATGTCGAGAGGCACCTTGCCCGCACCCTGTGCGGCGTCGACATGCAGTAGCGCCCCCGCAGCGCGGCAAATCTCGCCGATGCCGGCGACGTCGTTGACCACGCCAATCTCGTTATTGGCGTGCATCACGCTCACCAGAATCGTGTCTTCGCGCAGCGCTGCCTGAACCATGGCCGGCGTGGTGAGGCCCTGCTCATCCGGATCGAGATAGGTCACCTCGTAACCTTCACGCTCCAGCTGACGGCAGGTATCGAGTACTGCTTTGTGCTCAATTTTGGAGGTAATAATGTGCTTGCCCTTCTTGTGATAGAAGTGCGCCACCCCTTTGATCGCCAGATTGTCTGATTCGGTTGCGCCCGAAGTCCAGACAATCTCTCTGGGGTCGGCATTGATGAGCTCGGCAACTTGATTGCGCGCGTTCTCGACCGCCTCCTCGGCCTTCCAGCCAAATACGTGCGAGCGGGACGCGGGATTACCGAACACGCCTTCGGTGGACAGGCAATCAGACATGGCCTTGACCACTCGTGGGTCGACCGGAGTCGTCGACAGGTAGTCGAGGTAAATCGGTGTTTGTACTGTCACCGGTGCATTCATGTTCTATCCATCTCGCTTTCTTTATTTACGCGATCACCTTGTGATCGCACTTTCATTACCGAACAGACAGGGTCTGCAATATCCCGTTCGTCATTTGCTGGCTGGGCCGGCGCCCACGTCCATCCATCAAATCTCCCAGGCTGATCTGACTGAGAAAATCATGGATTTGACCCGACAGGTCCTCCCACAAATGATGTGTCAGGCAGGTCTCCCCCTGATGGCAGTTACCCTTGCCCTGGCAGTTGGTCACATCAACCGACTCATCAACCGCATCAATAATCTCGGCGACAAAAATGTCGGCGCCGCTGCGTGCAAGACGATACCCACCACCGGGCCCTCTAGCACTGGTCACAAGCTGCTCGCGGCGCAATTTAGCGAATAATTGCTCCAGATAGGACAAGGAGATCTCCTGCCTACCGGAAATGTCCGCCAATGAGACCGGTCGACTGCCACCATTAATGGCCAAGTCGAGCATGGCAGTGACGGCGTATCGCCCGCGTGTCGTCAGTTTCATACCGCAGATTGTCCTATTCCCGACTATTTTAGTCAAGAATAAGCCAAGGTGGTGTCAGTCGGCTTTTCGACCCGCTGTTTTCTGGGTCTCGGTGAGAATGCCGCGCAGGATATTGAGTTCCATCTCATCCAATCGCACCCGGTTATAGAGGCGCTTCAGTCGCCGCATGAGCTGGCGGGGTGCCTCCGGGTTGAGGAATTCGATATCGATCAGGGTTTCTTCGAGATGCGTGTAAAAACGCGTCATGTCCTCTGCGGTGGCAAAAGGTGTATCCCATTCCGCGTCCTCAGGGAGCGCCGTCTGCCCGTCTAACTGCATCATGCGGCACTCGTAGGCCACGATTTGCACCGCCATTGCCAGATTAAGGCTCGGGTAGCCCTCATGGGTCGGGATGTGGCAGTGCAGGTTGCAACGCTGCAACTCCTCATTCAACAGTCCGCGATCTTCACGGCCGAAGAGGATCGCCACCCGCTCAGCGTCGGAGTGCTGGGCAATCCGCTCTGCGCAGCGGCGAGCATCCTGTACCGGCCAGGGAATGCGGCGCTCCCGCGCACTGGTGCCGACCACAAATTGGCAGTCAGCGATCGCCTCGTCGAGGGTGTCCACCACGCGCGCATTTTCCAGCACATCGACTGCGGATGCTGCGCGCCAGGTCGCCTCAGGTGCAGGGTATTCGACCGGTGCCACCAGCGTCAGTCGGGTGAGTCCCATATTTTTCATGGCACGCGCGACACCTCCGATATTGCCGCTATGCGTGGTGTGGACCAGAACAATGTCGATGTTGTCAGGATTCATAATGTGCTGGCTCTTCGGAGGGACGGCTAAACGAGCGCCGCGAGTGTACCAAAGCCGTATGCGCACCCGATCGCCCCTGTTATCATGCGCCGCCCCAACACACTGGACACACGATGGAACCGACGGCATCCATGGCGCTGCGAGCTGCCCGCAAAGCGGGAGACTTGATTGTGCGCGCCTCCGACGACATGGACCGGGTCGGCTATCAAGCGAAGGCGGCCGCAGACTTTGTGACGGAGGTCGACATCGCATCGGAGAAGGAAATTCTCTATCAGCTGGGTAAAACTTACCCCGATCATCGCTTTCTATGCGAAGAAAGTGGTCTATCTGGGAATGAGGACTCTGACTACACCTGGGTCATCGACCCGTTGGACGGCACCAGCAACTTTCTGCGGGGCATCCCCCACTACGCCATCAGCATCGCCTGTTTGCACCGCGGCAAGATCGAGCACGCGGTGGTCTATGATCCAGTGCGCCGCGAGGAATTCATTGCCTCCCGCGGCCGTGGCGCACAGCTGAACGGCCACCGCATTCGCGTTGGCAATCGGCATGAACTCAACGATTCCCTTATTGGCACCGGGGTGCCCTTTATGGGCCACTGCGACGAGCACCTGGACTGGTATACCCAATCCCTCGCAGCCATCACCAGTCGCTCGATGGGTGTTCGCCGGGCCGGCGCGGCCTCGCTGGATCTGGCCTATGTTGCAGCAGGTCGCCTCGACGGGTTTTGGGAAATGGGACTGAACCAGTGGGACATCGCCGCCGGCGCGTTACTGGTTCGCGAGGCAGGCGGCCTCATTACTGATCTGTCGGGGGGTGAGGGCTGGTATGACAGCGGCAATGTGGTCTGTGCTAACAGCAAGCTGATGCGTCAGCTGCTGCCGCTGGTGAAATGGTCTGCTGCCTGAAGATCCCTCGCTAACGCGCTACTCTCTGAGGGGCTTCACTGTCACCTGCTCCGCTCCTACCCACGCTGCGTTCTCACTCGCGCTGCGCCCTCTCAGGAGCGCTACTCTCAAAAGCTTCGCTCAGGCCGACACCCACTAGGGCATCAAACCTTCCTGATCAGCGCCCTCGCGCTCGGGCACCATGACATCCTCTTTGCTCACGCCCAACTGCAGTAGCGTAGTCGCCGCCACGTACATGGAGGAGTAGGTTCCCACCGCGACACCCACCAACAGCGCCACGGCGAATCCAAAAATCATTTCTCCGCCAAACAGGGCAAGTGCAGCCAGTACCAGCAAAGTGGTTAGAGATGTCACGAGCGTTCGGCCCAGGGTTTCGGTGAGGGAGATATCGATCACTTCTTCCGGGCTGGCGCGACGAATTTTTCGAAGATTCTCCCGGATGCGGTCGGACACCACGATCGTATCGTTCAGCGAATAGCCCACCACCGCCAACAGCGCGGCCAGCACGGTCAGGTCAAACTCCAATCCCGTGAGCGAGAAGAAGCCCAGAGTAAAGATCACGTCGTGGGCCAATGCGATCACCGCACCCAGCGCGAATTTGATCTGAAAGCGGAATGCAACATAAAGCATCACCAGCCCCAGCGCAGTGAGCATAGCGATCCCGCCGTCATCTCTCAGCTCTTCGCCCACTTGGGGCCCGACAAATTCAATGCGACGCAGCTCGATGCTCATGTCGGTCGCCGCCCGAAGCTTGTCGACCATCAACGCGCCTTGCTCATCCGAGTAGCCGTCTGGCAAACGCACCAACACATCTTTGTCGGTGCCAAAGCTGACCACCACGGCGCCCTCGTAACCCTCCTGATCCAGCACCGAGCGAATCGCACCCAGATCGGCGCTGTCGCTGTAGGCCACCTCGACCAGGGTGCCGCCCGTGAAATCGAGGCCCCAGTTAAGTTGCCTGACAGAGAGC
>CBFHIW010000030.1:0-31032 GCA_965656065.1 Luminiphilus sp.
GTGTGGGATCGTCGGGATTTCAAGAACCTCGACGACGGTGTCGAGTTAGGTACCCGCAACATTAAAATTGCGATGCGTCGGCTCCGCAAATTTGCGCGCACCGGCGCGACCGAAGAGCTGGACTTGGACGACACCATCAAGTCCACCGCGAGGAACGCGGGCTTGCTGGACATCAAGATGGTGCCCGAGCGTCACAACGCAGTGAAAGTGCTGTTGTTCCTCGACGTCGGTGGGTCAATGGACCCGCACGTCAAAGTCTGCGAGGAGTTGTTCTCTGCGGCGCGGACAGAGTTCAAGCACCTTGAGTACTTTTACTTTCATAACTTTCTCTACGAGAGCGTGTGGAAAAATAATATTCGACGTTTTAACGAGCGCACGGCCACGCTGGACCTGATGCACAAGTACGCCCACGACTATAAGGTGGTGTTTGTGGGTGATGCCTCCATGTCGCCTTATGAAATTATGCAGCCCGGCGGCTCGGTGGAGCACTGGAATGAAGAGTCGGGTGAGCTCTGGATGCGCAGGCTCAGAGAAACCTACGAGAAGTGCATCTGGATTAACCCGGTCCCCGAAGATGAATGGGAGTACACCCAGTCGATTGCCATTACTCGGCAGCTCATGGACGGTAAGATGTACCCGTTGACATTGCGCGGCCTCGAAGACGGCATGTCCTTCTTGTCCAAATAGCCGGTTGCCCCTGATGGCAGTGCCCGGCCACGAAACCCCCTGATTGCAGCTAATACATTGTTCAACAATGCCTCCAGGCCTTGTTTTGCACCCTCCACACTACGTCGGCAAGCCACCCCAAGCGGCTGTGATTTGGCTACACTAGCGCCTCTATCTCACAAGAAAAATAGTCAGGGGAACGCCATGTTTGGTGTCGCACGTTTCGCTTTTATCTTCGCTTTGAGCACAGCGCTGATGGCCTGTGGTGGTCAGTCCGACGACACGTCTGCGTCGTCTGCTGCTGCGTCGGGAACGACGCCTGTTGCACAGGTTGATACGGATCGCATTGCCGCGGCAGCGGACGAGCCGGAGATGTGGCTCACCTATGGCGGTACCTATGACGAGCAGCGTCACTCTGCTCTGGGGCAGATTAACCGCGACACGCTCCCCGAGCTCGGTGTGGGCTGGGTGTACGAGACCGCCAAGCCGCGCGGTGCCGAGGCGACCCCGCTTGTTGTTGATGGGGTGATGTACGTATCGAGCGCGTGGTCGGTGGTGTATGCCCTGGATGCCAAGACCGGTGAGGAACTGTGGGTTTATGACCCCGAGGTCTCCGGTGAAGACGCAGCCAAAGGGTGTTGTGACGTCGTCAACCGCGGCGTGGCAGTGCACAACGGCAAAGTGTTCATTGGTGTCTTTGACGGCCGTCTTGAAGCGTTGGACGCGGCCACTGGTGATGTGATCTGGAGTGAGGTCACCGTGGATCAAACCAAGCCTTACACCATCACCGGCGCACCGCGTGTTTTCAAAGACAAGGTGATTATTGGTAACGCAGGAGGCGAGCTGGGTGTCCGGGGTTATGTGACGGCCTATAACGTGGAGACCGGTGAGTTGGTATGGCGCTTTTATACCGTGCCGAACCCCAATAAGGAGCCTGACGGCGCCGCCTCTGATGCCATTCTCGCCAAGCTGGCCAACGAGACCTGGGGCGATGACGGTGCCTGGGTGACCGATGGCGGTGGCGGTACAGCGTGGGATTCGATTGTCTATGACACGGTCAATGATCAGATTCTGATCGGCGTGGGTAACGGGTCACCTTGGAACCCTGATATTCGCGATCCGAATAGCGATGGTGACAATTTGTTTCTGTCGTCGATTCTCGCGGTCGATGCCGATACCGGCGAATACCGCTGGCACTACCAGACGACACCCCGGGATCGCTGGGACTACACCGCGACCCAACAGATCATGCTGGCCGATCTGCCGCTTGGTGAGGGTGGCGCAGACCGGCGTGTGGTGATGCAGGCGCCCAAGAACGGCTTCTTTTACGTGCTGGATGCCGCGGACGGCGAGTTGATCTCTGCCACGCCTTTTACCGCACAGAACTGGACTACGGGTGAGTTTGATGAGAACGGTCGACCTGTTCTGATACAGGAAGCGGTCGATATGGCGCTGACTATGGTGATACCCGGCCCGACGGGAGCGCACAACTGGCATCCGATGGCGTTCAATCCCGATACGGGGCTGGTGTACATACCGGTCAACGAGATCCCCTTCTTCTACGATAAAACGCGCAACGTAAAAGACAGTAAGTCCTGGTGGAATGTTGGCTACGACGCGGCCGCGGGGTGGCCCGTGGAGTACCCCGCGGGCACGCTTGACGCGGTGGCGGATCTGGACGGTGGCTCGCTGCTGGCCTGGGATCCGGTCAAGGCTGAGCCGCGTTGGGCGGTTCCCTTTGCGCTGCCTTTGAACGGTGGCGTGCTGAGTACCGACGCAGGTTTGGTGTTTCAGGGCAATAAGTTTGGCGATTTGGTCGCTTATGACGCCGAGACCGGTGAGCGTCTCTGGTCAGAGCAGTTGGTAGGCAACGCGGCGGCGGCACCGATGACCTATGAGATTGACGGGGAGCAATACCTTAGCGTGCTCTCTGGCTGGGGCAGCGTCTCCAATTTGATTGCCGGCTTTACCTATGGTGAAGCGGCTGGCAAAGAGCCGGCACGCGTCATTACCTTCAAGTTGGGTGGTAGCGAGATGATGCCCGCGCCGCTGGCCGATCAGGTGGTGGCAACGCCCAAGTCCCCGATGTTTGGCGAACCGGAGCAGCATCAGCTGGGCATGCAACGCTTCGCGGAGAACTGCCATTTCTGTCACGGCGCGTTTGCGGTCAGCGGGGGCGTCATCCCGGACCTTCGCTGGTCGGCGATCTCGGCGAGCGAGCAGGCCTGGGATCAGGTCGTGCGCGAAGGCGCGCTGCAAAAGCAAGGCATGGTCGCCTTCTCTGGCCACCTCTCCAAGGAAGACACCGATGCCATTCGCGCCTACGTGATACAGCAGGCGTGGCTGGCGGTGGCCAACGGCAATGCGTCGGCGCCCGGGGGCAACTGAATTATCGCTCGAGGGTAGGCCTTAGTCTGGGGCCTGCCCGAGGTGAAACGCCACGAGCGCCGCGGTGACCGCGACGTTGAGTGACTCCACACCGTTCGCCATGGGGATAGTGAGGCGGGTGTCAGCCAACGCCGCGACCTCTCGTCCGATACCGTCGCTTTCACCCCCAAGCACGCAGATCAGGTTGCCGGCGGCTTTGAACTCAAACAGCGACGTTGCCGCCGAGGCCTCAAGTGTAGCCACTTGATAGCCTTTGGCCTTAAGCGCGGTCACCGCGGCGGCCGTCGCGTCGCAGCGGATGATGGGCGCCCGAAAAACATTGCCCGCCGAGGCTTTGATAACGAGGGGCCCCAGTGAAGCGATGCCGCGTTTGGGATACAGCAGGCCGTCCACCCCAGCCGCGACCGCAGAGCGAATGGTCATCCCGACGTTCTGCGGGTTGGTCACGCCATCCAGGGCCAAGACGCATCTTGGCTTTTCCGGGAGATCCATGAAGGCCTCGAGGGACATAAAGTTGGGACACACTACATCGAGCGCAACGCCCTGATCCTGCCGGCCATTTTTCGATATCCGCGAGAGTGCCTGCCGGTCGTGATAGCGAATGGCGATACCCCGTTGTTCTGCTTGTTTGATGATTTGCGCGATAATGCCGCCGGATCGGTTGCTGTCGGCCAGGTGCAGGCAGTGGATCGTCAGCGAGGTGTCTTCCAATGCCTCCAGCGCGGGCTTTCGGCCGAAGAGCGTCAGACCCCTGCTGGGATGCCACGCTGCATTGGACTGTTCAGGCATGTTCACCCCTATCGGAGAAACCATCATGCTGCCGCTCACACTCTACACTACATCCGGCTGCCATCTCTGCGAGCATGCCGAGGCGATTCTAGAGCAGGGCGGCCATGTTTTTCAGGCCGTGGATATCGCCGATGACTTGAGCCTGATGGAGCAGTACGGCGTCAGGATCCCGGTCGTGAAGGACGGTTCAGGTCGCGAATTGGGGTGGCCATTTGATGGCACTCAGTTGGAGCAGTTTCTGCACGGTTAGAGGCAGCCGTCAGGGGCCCGCATCGACTTTGACGGCCAGCACATCACACTCGGCGCCGTGCATGACGCCGTCGGTGGTGGACCCCAATAGCAGCGCCAGGCCCCATCTCGCGTGGGTCCCCACGACGATCAGGTCACAGGCAACGGCCTTGGCTTGGGTGGGAATCTCTGACTCGGGGCGACCCGTCAACAGATGGCGGTTGGCCTCTGGGATCGACAAGGTAGAGCAGAGCTTATCCAACTGCTCTTTAGCTTGCCCCTGGATCTCTTCCTGAATGGCGGAGAAGTCCATGGGGATGTCGCCGCCGTAAGTGATTGCCAGCGGTTCGATCACGTGTAGCGCATGAAGCTGCGCATTATTTTGGCTGGCCAGTGACGCGGCCCGCCGCATGACGGTCTCGGTGGTCGCGCCGAGGTCAACTGCCACGAGGATGTTTTGGTAGGGCATACTCTCTCCGCCGCTCCCTTCTTATGGCGTCAAATGTAGTCAAAAAAAGCGGCCTTGTCTCTCCGGAGTGTCGATGTGGTTTATGTTCTGATTGTGCTGGGTTTGGCAGTGGTCATCGCGCCGCTGTTGTCGGCGATGCCCAGCACGTCTCAGCGCGCGAAAGCGGCGCTGCGGGATCAGGCCCGGGCCTGCAACTTGCGGGTCTCCCTGCGCCCGTTGCCGCCCATACCACCCCGGTTTCGCTTCGCGTCAGACGATGAGTTTGCCTGCTACGAAAGGCGGTTATCTACGCATTTACACTTAGCTGGCCGGGATGAGCGGTTTGTATCGGTTGGCGGTGAATGGTCCCCCACGATTGGCGTTTCTCCTGCCCCCAGGTGGTTGTCAGCTTTGCCCTCGGGTGCCGCCTTTGTCGAGTTGTCAGAACAGACCGTGAGTATTTTCTGGAACGAGAAAGAGGGCCCTGACGGCTTAAATACTCTATCCCAAGCCATTGATTCTATTGGGTAAGAAGGCGCCTTCAGGGGGCCTGCTTGAACATGGCAAGATTTCAGTGAGGCCTTGACCCCGAGCAAAATCGCCCTTATAGATGCCCACCTTCTAGCCGCCGCTAGTCAGTCCTGGCGGCGAAATCAATGCAGGCAAGCGCAATTTATGGGTAAAGCACTGGTCATAGTGGAGTCGCCCGCCAAGGCGAAAACCATTAACAAATATCTCGGCAAGGATTTCATTGTGAAGTCCAGCGTGGGACATATTCGCGATCTGCCCACCTCGGGAAGCGCCAAACCCGCGGATCCGAAGGAGCGCGCTGCTCAAGCTGCTATCACCCGCAAAATGGCACCAGACGAGAAAGTGCGCTACCAGACCCGCAAAAAGCGCGAGCAGTTGGTCCGGCGGATGGGCATTGACCCCGATAACGGCTGGCAGGCCCGCTATGAGATTTTGCCCGGTAAAGAGAAAGTGGTGAGTGAGCTGAAAAAGCTCGCCAAGGACAGCGACGCCATCTATCTCGCTACTGACCTCGACAGAGAGGGCGAGGCGATCGCCTGGCATCTACAGGAAGCAATCGGCGGGGACACCAGCCGCTACCATCGGGTGGTCTTTAATGAGATTACTGAAAAGGCCATTCAAGAAGCCTTCAAGGAGCCTGGAGTGTTGGATGTGGCGCGGGTGCACGCCCAGCAGGCGCGGCGCTTTCTTGATCGAGTAGTCGGTTTTGAGGTCAGTCCGCTGCTCTGGGCCAAAGTGGCTCGCGGGCTGTCTGCGGGCCGGGTCCAATCCGTCGCGGTGCGTCTTATCGTGGAACGGGAGCGGGAAATCCGCGCGTTCGTACCCGAAGAGTACTGGGAAGTTCACGCGCTGCTGACAGCAGGTGATATTGAGCCGGTCAGGTTCATGGTGACCCATCGGGGTGGCGAGAAGTTTGAGCCCAAAAATCAGGCGGAGGCAGAGGCCGCGGTCGATGCCATGCGTGACGCCAGCTTTAGCGTCACGGATCTCGAGTCCCGTAAAACCAGCTCCAAGCCCTCGGCGCCGTTTATCACCTCAACGCTGCAACAGGCGGCGAGCACGCGCATGGGATTCAGCGTCAAGAAGACCATGACGCTCGCGCAACGTCTCTATGAGGCGGGCTACATCACCTACATGCGGACCGATTCGACCAACCTCAGCAATGATGCGGTGAGCGCTTGCCGCAGTTTGATTCAAAAAGATTTCCCAGCGGAATATTTGCCGGCTGAGCCTATTCGCTACGGCTCGCGCGAGGGTGCGCAGGAAGCGCACGAGGCCATCCGCCCCTCAGATGTCCGCTTGCGTAGTAGCTTGCTGTCGGGGATGGATCCCGATGCAGAGCGCCTTTATGACCTGATCTGGCGTCAGTTTGTGGCTTGTCAGATGACTCCTGCGCGCTATCTGTCGACCACTTTGGTGGTCACGGCCGCTGACTGCCGGCTCACTGCCAAGGGCAGAGTCATTGAGTTCGACGGCTTTACCCGGGTCCAGCCGCCCGCAGCTCGCAAGGGAGACGACGCCGTGCTGCCGCCGCTCGCAGTGGGCGATGGTCTGACGGTGACGGAGTTTGATCCCAAGCAGCACTTCACTAAACCACCCGCTCGTTACGGCGAGGCCAGTCTGGTGCGCGAGCTGGAAAAGCGCGGTATCGGTCGCCCCTCTACCTACGCTGCCATTATCTCAACCATTCAGGATCGGGGCTACGTGAAGCTCGAGAACCGCCGGTTCTACGCCGAGAAAATGGGCGACATTGTGACCGAACGTCTGCAGGGCAGTTTCAGTGATCTACTGGACTATGGGTTCACCGCGACCATGGAAGAGCGGCTTGATGAAGTAGCAGAGGGCACGCTGTCCTGGACCGATTTGCTTAACGAGTTTTATGCAGACTTCAGCGGCAAGTTGTCGCAAGCGGCCAACGACGGGCCAGATGGTATGCAGCCCAACGACCCCACGCCGACGGGTATTCCCTGTGACACCTGTGGGCGACCGATGCAGATCCGCACTGCCAGCACGGGGGTGTTTATGGGCTGCTCGGGTTACAGCCTGCCGCCCAAGGAGCGCTGTAAGAGCACCGTGAATCTGATTCCGGGTGATGAGGCGATCAGCGTCGATGCTGACGACGAGGCCGAGTCGCGGTTGTTGCTCACCAAGCGACGCTGCGGAAAATGCAACACGGCGATGGACAGCTACCTGATCGATGAAACCCGCAAGCTCCATGTCTGTGGCAACAATCCGGATTGTGACGGCTACGAGGTAGAGCAGGGGCAGTTCCGTATTAAAGGCTATGACGGGCCACTGATTGAATGCGATAAATGCGGCGCAGACATGCAGCTCAAAACCGGGCGCTTCGGTAAGTACTTCGGCTGCACCAATTCGGAATGCACCAATACGCGAAAGCTATTGAGAAGTGGCGAGGCGGCACCCCCCAAAATGGATCCGGTGCCCATGCCGGAGCTGCAGTGTGTAAAGGTAGAAGACCACTATGTGTTGCGAGACGGTGCCTCGGGCATCTTCCTCGCGGCCAGCCAGTTCCCCAAGCACCGAGAGACCCGACCGCCCTTTGTCGACGAGCTGTTGCCGCACCAGGCCGAGATCGATCCCAAGTACCACTACTTGTTTGATGCGCCGCGTGTCGATGACCAGGGTAACCGCAGTCAGATTCGCTACAGCCGGAAAACGAAAGAGCAGTATGTGATGTCGGAGCGTGACGGTAAGCCCAGTGGCTGGCGCGCACTGTTCAGTGACGGCAAGTGGGTCGAAGAGGGCACCGCGAAAAAGCCCAAGGCAAAAAGAAAGGCCAAGGCCAAAGCCAAGGCAAAAGCGAAAGCCAAGCCAGCAGGCGAGGCCGCCGATTGAGCCACCCTCTGGCTTACGCCAATCAAAGCCTGTATCACGCCAATATTTTGTTGTCGGGCTGGCGCGCCGAGCTGGAGCGAGGCAGTGCCCCGCAAAACCAAGTGAATCAGGCCTATGCCACCCCGGTGCAGACCAAGTTGCTAGATGGCTACGGCTGGTTGCTACTCGCCGCCTGTCGCATTCGACAACTCCCTGAAAGCCCGCCGCGCTCGGTGAGCGACTTGCCGCCGCTACCGGCTGGCCTGGTGCGCCCCGCCGAGGTGGAGGTTTGTGCGCAGTTGGAGCAAGGCGGCTGGGTCGCGGCGCTCAAGGCCCCCATTTCCGACAGCCCTGTAGTGCGGCGCTCAGACAGCCTTGCGGTTGAGACGGGGGTCGATCTGGCGCAATTCGAAAACTGGTCACAGCAGCTGGCCGGCCTGGCGGAGACGGTGGCTGATGCCATTGACGAGTCCTGACAGTGGGTTCCGCGGTGCTCGAGTGGCAGATGCCTGCTCAGAGTGTTACCGTGGACTATCGCTGGTTGCGGTGTGTGCCGGTGACTCTTCCTAAGAGAGAGGTTCTTGAGTGTCTACATCCTTACTTGAAATCGTGGACTTGGGTGATGGTGAAGTGGTGCTGCAGCGCGTCGAGGGTGACTCCGAGCCGCTGGTGAGCATTCAGTTTTCCGATGAGGCCCATGCGTACCTCATGGGTAACAACCTGGAAGTTGCCAAGGCCATGATTCAGGCTGGCATAGAAGCGGCGGCGCAGTTGGCTGAGGTCAACAATCTGGAAGTCGAGACCGCGGAAATGCCAGAGACCCGCACGCTGCACTAACTCTGTAGCGCGCTGACACAGCGGGGCAACCGTCCCCGCCTCCTATTTCAGGGGCCCATTCAGGATGCCTCGGCTAGTTCTTCCTCCCTCAAAATTGCGCTAGTAGCCTATGTGCGCCGTCATGATTGGGAGGGGTGGGGCGCTACGCCTGCTGACGGATAATGCCGACGCTGATGCCCTCGATGGCGCACTCGGTGCTGCGCAGGTCCACCACGATCGGCTCGAAGTCCTCGTTTTCCGGCAGTAACTTCAGGGTGTGCTGCCCGGATCGCTTGAGCCGTTTGACGGTCACTTCATCCTCAATGCGCGCGACCACAATCTGCCCATCCCGCGCCGTCGGGGTGCTGTGCACCGCCAATAGGTCTCCGTCGAGGATGCCCACGTCTTTCATGCTGTCACCGGTCACCCGCAGTAGATAGTCCGCCTGTGGAGAGAAGAAGCCGGGAGACAGCTCGCAGTAATCCTCAATGTGCTCTGTGGCGAGTACCGGGGAGCCGGCTGCAACCCGGCCCACAATGGGCAGGCCCGAGCTTTCGGTCAGTCTGATCCCCCGTGACGCCCCTGCAATGATCTCGATCGCGCCTTTCCGTGCCAGTGCCCGCAGATGCTCCTCGGCGGCATTCGCCGACTTGAACCCGAGTTCGCGGGCGATATCAGCCCGGGTAGGGGGGTAGCCTGTGTCGGCTACGTACTGCCTGATGACGTCGAGCACCTGTTCCTGTCGCGCGGTGAGCTTCATGAGCCAGTCTCCGTGTGAATTGGGCTGATGATATATACAGACTGTGTATTTGTACAGCTTCTCGCAGTGGTGTGCTGTGGGCGTGTTTGGCGAGCAAGGCGACAGGTTGGGGTAGGATAGAGGCGTTATCCCAGCGGAACTGTTTGCGATGGTGTTTTTGGAAGAACTGCTTGCGCCTCTGGCGGCTTTGTTACACGTCCCGACTGGCGCGCTCGTCTTTGCGGCACTCGTGGTCATGGGGGTTGTCGGTCATTACGCGATTTATCGCATTGTGCGCAGGCTCACCAAAGCCGCCGATCGTACCGAAACGCAATGGGACGATGTGGTGCTCTACGCGATATTCCCACCCATTCAGTGGGTGATGTGGGTTGTGCTCGGCTTACTGTCGCTCAGTCTTTTCCCTGCACTCGACGGGATTCGCGAAGCGCTGCTCCGACTGTCCGACACGGCTCTACTGCTCCTCTTCGGATGGCTGGCACATCGCCTCAGCGGCGGTATCGAGGGAGAATTACTCGGTGAGCATCGTGGTGCACTGGCCTCCAGTGACCGCGCAACGATCAGCGCGGTCGCGCGGTTGAGTCGCATTGTTTTATGGGTAATCGCCGGCATCATGATCCTGCAGTCTCTCGGCGTTTCCGTGTCTGGCCTGCTCGCCTTTGGCGGCGTGGGTGGCATTGCAGTCGGTTTTGCGGCACGGGATTTGTTGGCCAACTTTTTGGGCGGCTTGAGTATTTTTCTGGACCGTCCGTTCGCGGTTGGTGATTGGATTCGATCCCCCGACCGGGAGATCGAGGGCACCGTCGAGGACGTCGGCTGGCGCGTAACCCGCATCCGCACCTTTGACCAGCGACCCCTCTATGTGCCGAACTCGGTGTTCTCCACGGTCGCGCTCGAGAATCCGTCGCGCATGTTGAACCGACGCATCTACGAGACCATCGGCATCCGCTATGACGACGCAGGCGCAATGGAGCAGATTGTGGCGGAGGTCAAAGAGATGCTGGTGGCGCACGACGATATCGATAAGGGCAAGACGCTGATGGTCAACTTTGTCGCGTTCGGTGCCTCTTCGCTGGACTTTTTCATTTACTGCTTCACCCGCACGACCGACTGGGCGACCTATCACGGGGTCAAGCAGGACGTGCTGGTCAAGATATTGAAGATCATCGAGGGGCAGGGTGCCGAGGTGGCGTTCCCGACGCGCACCGTGTTGCTCAGTCCGCCAGAAGCCGATCCGTCGGTCAGTTAGGTCACTCGGCCTGGGTGTTACTCGCCCGACGCGGTCAGCGTCGTGGCGACGGAGTCGGCGCCAACGGGCGAGGCGTTCATCAGATTCTGGCCCTCAATAAAGAGCTCATACCAACTCAGCTCCCGCCAGATAGCCAGCACCTTGATGACCGGGTGGTCGTAGTAGCGAAGCCGGTTCTCTGCCAGCGGAATGGTGTCGGCAACATGCACAAGATGCCGCCATGGCCACTCCGGGGCGAGGGGCACTGCCATTTCTGTCGCCGGTAGTGCGTTGTCCCCATTTGAATTGGAGCCAGTGTCGTCAAGCCGGGACCACAAAACCCCCGCTGCCGTGTCTTGCTGCTCGCTGTCGCTGAGGTCTGTTCCCTGTTCGGCGTCTAGGTTTGGCCTGACAGCTGGCGCCAACACTGCGATACGCTGCGGCGAAGCCGGTGGTTCGGGCATCTCAAAAATCTCAGGTAGGTAATGCCCGTGGGTATTGGCCCAGAAGTTGAGACCGAGGCGCCAGCTGTCGCCCCGCGGCACCAGCTGAATGAAGCCCTGTAATACCGGGTAGCCACCGTCGTGATCTGTTTCGAGCAGAATCGGGAGCGTGTCGCTACCGGGACCCTGTAGCCACGACACCGCGGCGATCACGTCATCCTCGCTGCTCCGTCGGTAGCGCGCGAGCCCCGGGGCCAGTTGATCGATAGGGCGTTGTAGAAACGGCGCGGGTGTTGGTATGGCTGTTGCCGACACGGAGATGGGATCCAGCGAAACAACATCCACTTCCGGCGCAAAAGGAATATTGATCGGGGCCCCCGCGCCAACCTCATTCGGCATGGACACAGCTAATGATTCCAGGGCGAGCAGCGGTGAGCTTTCCTCCTCGACCGGCGCGATTTGCTCAAACGGTAACAGCGGGCGGGACGCCTCCGATTCGGTGTCGCCAGCATCCTCTTCGCTGGCTTTTTCAGCCAGCAGTGCAAAGGTGTCCGAGCCTTGACTGATCATAATTAAGTCATCGATGAGGCTCATGTCGCCCTCGGTGAGCATCTCTGTGTCGGGTTCCCACAGGGGAATCTGAGGTGCCGGAAGGCGCACGGTCATATGCCCCGCGGGACTGCTGCTGACCACTGCATCGGGATATGCTGCTTCGAGCGCACGCTGCGTGGCGGTGTCTTGAAGCCAGCGCCAACGCGCGGGATAGCCGACCGTGGGTAGAAGCGGCCAGGTCTCGCTCTCGAGCGTTTCCGCCCGCGTATCGACCATCACCACCACCTCAAATTGATACCACCCCGAGTGCTGAAAGCCACCGGGAAGCGGGGCGGCGAGTGGCGCGAGGCTGACCAGCGCCAGGGGTACCGCGAGAGCGCCCCGCAGTCGCTTCAAGCTCACCGTCATGCCGCTTCCAGCCATGGCGTTATCAGGCCTTCGATGAACTCGGCCCTTGAGGTGAGGGTGGGCAGGGATTTCTTCACTCTGAGCTTGCCGCTTCCGGAGAGGCTGTAGCACAGCGGATCAGACTGGATCAGATTCACGATAGCGGCGGGTTCCACAACGGTCGCGGCGGTGAATTCGATACTACCACCCTCATCGGTCATATCGATTTCGCTAATGCCCAGCTGCTGGGCGCGCACCTTGATCAATGCCGCGGTGAAGAGATTTTTCACGGGTTCGGGCAGCAAGCCAAACCGGTCGATCATCTCGACCTGAATCTCGCGGAGTTGACCTGCGTTGCTCGCTTGGGCAATACGCTTGTACAGCACCAGTCGCGTCGTGATGTCCGGCAGATAATCTCCGGGAATCAACGCCGGCACATGGAGCTTCACCTCGGTACCGGTATCCAGCGGCTGGTCGATATCGGGAATGTCGCCCCGGCGTAGAGCCGCGACGGCACTTTCGAGCATGTTGAGGTACAGCGAGAAGCCCACCTGATTGATCTGCCCCGACTGTTCCGCGCCCAGCAGTTCGCCCGCGCCGCGGATTTCCATATCGTGCGATGCCAGCTGATATCCCGCCCCCAGATCGCCAGCGGCCTCGATGGCCTCCAGACGTTTTTGCGCATCTGAGGTAATCACTGAACGCGGTGGACTGAGTAGATAGGCATAGGCCTGGTGGTGTGACCGGCCCACGCGGCCGCGCAATTGGTGTAATTGCGCCAGACCAAATTTATCCGCCCGCTCAATGATGATGGTGTTCGCGTTGGGAATATCGATTCCGGTCTCGATAATCGTGGAGCAGACCAAAATATGATGGTGCTGATGGTAGAAGTCCGACATGACCTTTTCCAGGGCTTGCTCACGCAACTGCCCGTGCGCGACACCGATCGACAGCTCGGGTAGCAGCTCGCCGAGTTTGCGCGCGCTTTCCTCGATGGTTTTGACTTCGTTGTGAAGATAAAACACCTGACCCCCGCGCAAGGTTTCCCGTAACACTGCTTCTTTCACCAGGGCAATACTGTGTTCGCGGATAAAGGTCTTGATCGAGAGTCTGCGCGCGGGGGGCGTCGCAATGATGGAGAGATCGCGCAGACCGCCGAGCGCCATATTGAGCGTGCGGGGGATTGGGGTCGCGGTCATGGTCAGGATGTCGACCTCGGCACGGAGTGCCTTGATCGCCTCCTTCTGCTTCACGCCAAAGCGATGCTCCTCGTCAATGATCAGAAGGCCGAGATCGCGGAAGCCAAAATCGCTTTGCAGCAGCTTGTGGGTGCCGACCAGAATATCGACCTCACCACTTTGCACCCGCGCAATGATGCGCTCGAGGTCCTTGGCAGACTGAAAGCGCGAGACCACCTCAACGGTGTAGGGCCAGTCTGCAAACCGGTCACGGAAGTTGGCGTGGTGCTGGTTGGCCAATAGGGTAGTGGGCACCAGAATCGCACTTTGGCGACCATTCTGTGCGGCGATGAAGGCCGCGCGCATGGCGACCTCGGTTTTGCCAAAGCCGACGTCGCCGCACACCAGGCGATCCATGACCTTGGGTGCACACATGTCGTCCTTGACGGCGGCGATGGCGGCGGCCTGGTCAGGCGTCTCCTCAAAGGGGAAGCCCTCGCAGAACTGCTGCCACTTGGCCTCGTCCAGTTCGTGGGCGTGCCCCACCCGGGCCTCGCGTCTGGCGTAAACGTCGAGTAGCTGCGCCGCCACATCTGCGGCGCGTTCCCGGGCCTTGCGGCGCGCCTTTTCCCACTGCTCGCTACCCAGCCGGTGGAGCGGCGCGGTATCCGGGTCACCTGCGGTGTAGCGGCTGATCAGGTGGAGCGAGCCGACGGGCACGTAGAGTTTGTTGCCGTCGGCGTATTCGAGTAGCAGGAACTCGGCGGGGTCTCCGTCGATCTCCAGTATCTGTAGCCCGAGGTAACGACCCACGCCATGCTCGATGTGCACAACGGGTAGCCCCTGTCTGAGCTCGGTGAGGTCGCGAATGATGGCGTCGGTATCGGTCTCTTCCTGCCTCGTGCGGCGGCGTCTTTGGGCCACGCGCTGTCCGAATAGCTGCGCCTCGCAAATCAGGGTGGGCTGACCGGGGCCCGCGTAGAGCCCGCGATCCACCGGCGCGACGGTGATGCCGAAGTCGACCTGAGCGTCAATAAATGATGGCCAGTTGTCGCAGGGCTCTGGGCGCAACCCCGACTTGGCCAAATTCTCCAGTAGCAACTCCCGACGCCCCTGACTCTCGGCACAGAGCAATACCGGCCCCTGATGATCTTCGATAAAGCGCGCCAGCTTTTCCTGATAGGCACCCGGTCCGTCGGCCTCGGTAAGCTGCGGTGCCGGTTTGAGGGTGGTGCGTGCATGCGCCGGTGACTGCTCGTCGGGTTTCAGCTCGAGCACCGCGTATGCACCCAGTTGTGAGTAAATCTCCTCAACTGGAATAAACCCGCGCTGAGGCGGGAGGAGAGGGCGCCTGGGGTCAATGCCGTACTCCTCGAACCGCCCCGTAATTTCCGACCAATAGCGCTGGGCCGCGCCGTGATGATCCCCCAGTAGAATGAGTGCCGCATTGCTCGGGAGGTAGTCAAACACGGTGCCGCAGTGTTCAAAGAACAGGGGCAGGTAGTACTCCGCGCCGCCCGGCACCCGGCCGGCGCTGATTTCGGTGAAGGCCGGGCAGAGATCGGCGTCCCCATCGAAGCTTTCGAACCACGCCATCTGGAAACGGTGGGTCGCATCGCCGCCGATCGGGAACTCCCGGGCGGGCATCAGTTTGATTTGCTCGACGCGGTCAACGGTGCGCTGAGTTTCCGGGTCAAAGGTCCTCAGGGTTTCGACCTCGTCATCCAAAAGATCGATGCGATAGGGCGTGTCGCTACCCATTGGGAACACGTCTAGCAGCGCGCCGCGGACCGCAAACTCGCCGTGCTCGAAAACCGTCTCTACGGCGCGGTAGCCATTTAATGCAAGGCTTGTGGCAAAGCCGTCGGCATCAAAAGTGTCACCCACGCTGAGATCCAGGGTGTTGCCCTCGATATAGTGCTGCGGGGGTGTTCGCAGCATGGCAGTAGTAATCGGCAGGATCACGATGCCTTCGCTGAGCTTGGGTAGCTCATAGAAGGTGCGGAGCCGTTGCGACACGATGTCCTGATGAGGCGAAAAGTGGTCGTAGGGCAGGGTTTCCCAGTCGGGCAGTGTCAGGATCGGTACGGGGTCAGGCAAAAATAGCGGCAGCTCCCGCTCAAGGGTATGCGCCTCGGTTGAGCTGGCCACCAGCACCACAACGGGCCTTTGCATCTCGGTTTGCGCGGCGAGCTCGGCGATGGCAGCGGTGCTGGCCGAACCGGGCACGGGACCCAGCGCTGTGCGGGTGCCGGGAGTGACAGGCCAGGGGGTGTCCTTGATCAGAGGGTGAAACATAGCGTCAGTCGTCAGCTTGATCAGACATTTTAGTGTCGAGTCTGCTCGGCAACCACCGAAAAAGTGCGGTTGAGGTTGCTTCGGTGCGGGTGCAGATCTGATAATACGCGCCGGTCAGAGAGCTCATGACAACTGCCATTGCACGGCATCATTGTCATTCATCACTGTGACCGTCGATAACCATAAGAGGATCCCCCGTGACAGACGACAGAAAACGCCCGCGTCCCGACGATTATTTTTCCGACTGGAAAGAGCGTGAGGCGCTGGCCGAGGCCATGATTCCAGTGGTGGGCAAGTTGTCCCGCGAGCGGAACGTGAAGTGCTACATCTACGGTCGGTCGCTGGTGAATCAGTCTGTCCTCGACATCATGAAGAGCCACCGCTGGGTCAGGCAAATGGAGGCCAACGAGCTCTCCGAGTTTGAGACCGCGCCAGTGTTGGAGGCCGTCAGTCAGCTGGACCTCGGTCCCAGCCACCTCGATATCGGCAGGCTTGCCGTTGCCTACTACGACAAGGGCGCTGGAGAAGGTTTGAGTGTCGAGGAATATGTTGCACAGGAACTCGACTACCTCGTGGGCTCAACCCACAAGCCCGTCGACGAGCCGGTCGACGTGGTGCTTTACGGTTTTGGCCGCATTGGCCGGCTGATGGCGCGGATTTTGATTGCCAAGACCGATGGCGGTGACAGCCTGCGGCTGCGGGCGGTCGTAGTGCGCCGTGGTAAGGCCGAAGATGACCTGCTCAAGCGCGCAAGCCTCTTGCGACGTGACTCGGTCCACGGCGTTTTTCAGGGCACCATTCGAGTAGATGAAGAGCGCCAGTCGTTTGTTGCCAACGGCAACGAGATCAAGGTGATTTATGCGGATTCGCCCGAGGAGATCGATTACACCGAGTACGGTATCAACCGCTGCATTGTGATCGATAACACCGGCGTCTGGAGAGATGAAGCCGGTCTGTCGCGTCACCTGCAGGCCAAGGGTGTGGCCAAGGTCATTCTGACCGCGCCGGGCAAGGGCGATATCAAAAACATTGTGGCAGGTATTAACGATGACGAGATTGCCGACGAAGACACCATACTGTCTGCTGCCTCGTGCACGACCAATGCGATTGTGCCGGTATTGAAAGCCGCCGACGATGAGTACGGCATCAGCGCCGGGCACGTGGAGACGGTTCACGCATATACCAACGACCAGAACCTGATCGACAACTATCACAAGGCTGAGCGGCGCGGGCGCAGTGCGGCGCTGAACATGGTGCTGACCGAGACAGGCGCTGCGAAAGCCGTGGCAAAAGTACTGCCTCAGCTTGAGGGCAAGCTCACTGGTAACGCGATTAGAGTGCCAACGCCCAATGTATCAATGGCGATCCTCAATTTGACGCTGAACCGCCCAACCACGCGGGATGAGTTGAATGAGTTCATGCGCGAGACGGCGCTGCACTCCCGCATGAAGAAGCAAATCGATTACTCGAATTCCCCCGAAGTGGTGTCCAGCGACTTCGTGGGCTCCCGTGCGGCCTGTGTCTTCGATGCCAAAGCGACCATTGTGAACGGCAATCAGGCGGTGCTGTACCTGTGGTACGACAACGAGTACGGATACAGCTGCCAGGTTTACCGAGTACTGGAGCAGATGGGGGGCATTCGTTACCAGACATACCCCGCAAAAGGCCCGTATCCGCTCTGATTTTAAGCCTCTGCCCGGGTTGGCCTTGGCGGGGCAAGTCGAATAGAATATGCGCGACCGAAGAGAGCCTCACGGCCCGGCCTAAAGAAGCCTCCGGTCTGCAGTACGCGCACCATGTCTGGGGGGGGTTACCCCGAATATGACAGTGTCAGCGCCGCCCCGAAGTAAACGCTTCGGCATGCGGTGCAGGCGAAGGTGTGCTTGGGGGAAAACGCGGACAGGCAAACGAGCAGCGACATGATAAAAATCAAGCGTGGATTGGATATTCCTCTGGTCGGTGCGCCGTCCGGGGAGCTGGACACTGCTGTGACCACGCGCGCGGCGGCATTGTTGGGCGCTGACTACCACGGTATGAAGCCCACCATGGCTATACAGGTGGGGGATGTCGTCAAGCGGGGCGACCTGCTCTTTACTGACAAAAAATGCGAGGGCGTTCGCTACACCTCACCCGCTGGTGGGCGCGTCTCCGCGATTAATCGCGGCGCCAAGCGCGCTTTTCAGTCAGTCGTTGTCGAGATCGATGGCGACGAGGCTGCATCGTTTGAACAATATTCTGCCGAGGCGGCACGCGAGCTGTCTGCCGAGGCCATCAAGACCCAACTGATAGAGTCGGGGCAGTGGACTGCCCTGAGAGCGCGACCCTTTGGGCGCGTTGCGGACCCCGCGACGAGCCCGGCCGGACTCTTTATTACCGCGATCGATACGCATCCCCACGCGCCAGACCCGGAGCAGGTGATTGCGCGCGAGGCCGACGCCTTTGAACTCGGACAGGCACTGCTCGCCAACTTGGTCGATTGCCCCGTGTATCTGTGCGCAGCGCCTGGCGCTGACATGCCGCAGGCGACCCATGAGCGCATTTCCCGACGAGATTTTTCCGGCCCGCATCCTGCGGGGCTGGCGGGGACCCACGTTCACTTCTTGATGGGCGCCTCCGCCGAGCGCATCGCCTGGACCATCGGCTATCAGGACGTGATTGCGGTGGGTCGACTGTTTTTGGATGGCGCGCTCTATGTTGAGCGGGTCGTTGCTCTGGCTGGCCCCTCGGTGAGTCGCCCACGATTGGTGCTGAGCCGGGTGGGCGCAGATTTGCAGGCGCTGGTGGCCGGGGAAGGCGAAGGAGACGACGCCCGACTGTTATCCGGTTCGGTGCTGGGTGGCAGAGCGGTACAGAGCGATACGGCCTATTTGGGCCGCTACCACCAGCAGGTTGCTTTGCTACCCGAGGGGCGCGAGCGTGCGTTCATGGGTTGGCTCTCACCGGGCGTGAACAAGCACTCGGTAATGGGAATTTATCTGTCGAGCTGGTTCGGCAGCAAGCCATTGGCGATGTCGACCAACACAAACGGATCGGAGCGCGCGATGGTGCCAGTGGGTGCCTACGAAAAAGTGATGCCGCTGGATATTTTGCCCACCCAGTTATTGCGAGCTTTGCTGGTAGGGGATACCGAGACGGCTCAGGCTCTTGGCTGCCTCGAACTGGATGAAGAGGATCTGGCGCTCTGCACCTATGTGTGTCCGGGCAAATACGAATACGGCGGAATTCTCAGGGATAACCTGACGCGAATCGAGAAGGAAGGCTAATACATGGGACTGCGACAACAGCTAGATGCCATTGAACCGCACTTCAAGCCCGGCGGCCGGTTCGAGAGCTGGTATGCGCTCTACGAGGCCGTCGATACCATTTTTTATTCTCCCGGCAGTGTCACCCGCGCCAATGCCCACGTGAGAGATGGTATTGACCTGAAGCGCATCATGATCACGGTGTGGCTGGCGACCTTCCCGGCCATGTTTTATGGCATGTACAACATCGGCCTGCAGGCCAACGACGTGCTGGCCCTCTCCGGTGGCGCACTGGACGGCTGGCGGGGCGGCATTGTGGCGGCGCTGGGTGGCCATGACTCGGCGAATATCTGGCACAACATGCTGTATGGCCTCGTGCATTTCCTGCCGCTGTATCTGGTGACTTTCATGGTTGGCGCCTTCTGGGAAGTGCTGTTCGCCATGCGTCGCGGTCATGAGATCAACGAAGGCTTTTTCGTTACGTCTATTCTGTTCACTCTCACCCTGCCGCCCGATCTGCCATTGTGGCAGGCCGCCATGGGTATCAGCTTTGGTGTGGTCATCGGTAAAGAAGTGTTCGGTGGTACCGGCAAGAACTTTCTGAATCCGGCGCTCACGGGTAGAGCGTTTTTGTACTTCGCCTATCCCGCGCAGATCTCTGGCGATGCCGTCTGGACGGCAGTAGACGGTTACTCCGGCGCCACGCCTCTGGGTGTGGTCGCGGCAGAGGGTATGGCGGGTCTGACAGAGGCCTACACCTGGTGGGATGCCTTTATGGGCAACATCCCGGGCTCTATTGGCGAAGTCTCGACCCTGATGATCATGATCGGTGGTTTGATCCTCATCCTTCAAGGTATTGCGTCCTGGCGGGTGGTTGCGGGCTGCTTTGTCGGCATGATTGCGTTCTCAATGTTGCTCAACAGTGTTGGATCAGCCTCGAATCCCGCCTTTGCCATGCCGTGGCACTGGCACATGGTGGTAGGTGGTTTTGCCTTCGGTGCGTTCTTCATGGCGACTGATCCGGTTTCATCCGCGATGACGGATCAGGGCCGCTGGCTCTACGGCATTTTGATCGGCGTGATGTGTGTGCTGATTCGCGTGGTCAACCCGGCATTCCCGGAGGGCATGATGCTGGCGATCCTGTTTGCCAATCTGTTTGCGCCACTATTCGATCACTTCACGGTGAGCGCCAATATCAAAAGGAGGGCTGCCCGTGTCAGCTAGTGGAGAAGGGCTGGGACGCATCCTCACGGTGGCGCTGGGGCTCTGCTTGGTGTGTTCCATGGTGGTCTCCACCGCGGCGGTGCTACTTAAGCCCGCACAGCAAGCCAACAAAACCCTGGATCTGAAGCGCAACATCCTGATGGCGGCGGGTCTGCTTGATCCGTCTAGGTCGGTGGAAGAGCAGTTTGAGCAGGTGGAAACCCGGGTTGTGGATATCGATGAGGGTCGTTTCGTTGACGGCGTGGATCCCGCAAGCTTTGATCAGCGCGAGGCGGCGAAAGACCCCGCCCAGTCGCGCGCGCTGGAGGGTGACGAAGATCCTGCCAAGCTGGTGCGTCGCGAAGATCAGTCGCTGGTCTATCTGGTGCGCGACGATGCTGGGGGACTGGACAAAATTATCCTGCCGATCCGCGGCTATGGCCTGTGGTCAACCATGTACGGTTTCATGGCGCTGGAGTCTGACGGTAACACGGTGGCAGGCCTCGGATTCTACGAGCACGGCGAGACACCCGGTCTCGGTGGGGAAATCGACAATCCCAACTGGAAGGCGATATGGCCCGGCAAGCAGGTTTACCAGGGTGACGAAGTGATCATTCAGGTGCTGAAGGGCGCGGTGCCCATGGGTTCTGATGAGAAGCAATGGCAGGTAGATGGCCTCTCAGGCGCGACCCTGACCACCAAGGGCGTCAATAACCTCGTGCGCTACTGGCTGGGTGACCAGGGCTTTAAGCCACTGCTTGAGAACCTGCGACAGGGGACAGCCTCATGAGTATGCGCGACACCCTGACAGACCCGATTTTCAAGAACAATCCGATTGCGCTGCAGATCCTCGGTATCTGCTCGGCACTGGCGGTGACGACCTCACTGCGCGTCACGGTGGTGATGTGCATTGCATTGACGGTGGTGACGGCCCTCTCCGGCTTCTTCATCTCGACCATTCGGCAATTTATTCCCTCGAGCATTCGCATCATTGTGCAGATGACGATCATTGCCTCGCTGGTGATCGTGGTGGATCAGGTGATCAAGGCGGTGGCCTACGACATCTCCAAGCAGCTGTCGGTGTTCGTTGGTCTGATCATCACCAATTGCATCGTGATGGGCCGGGCCGAGGCGTTTGCCATGAAGAACCCGCCGGTCCCGAGTTTTATCGATGGCTTTGGCAACGGACTGGGGTATTCCTTTGTGCTGCTGGTGGTGGCTGTGGTGCGCGAACTGTTCGGCACCGGCAAGTTGTTTGGCGTGGAAATCCTGCCGCTGGTCACCGAGGGCGGCTGGTATCAGGCCAACGGCCTGTTGCTGCTGCCGCCGAGTGCGTTCTTCCTGATCGGTCTCTTAATCTGGGCGATCCGCGCGGTGAATACGGAGCAGGTGGAAGAACCTGACTTCAGGATCGCCCATCACAATCCGGCAGAGGAGAGCGCGTAATGGAGCACTATCTGAGTCTCTTTGTGCGGGCCATCTTCATTGAAAACATGGCCTTGGCGTTTTTCCTTGGCATGTGCACCTTCCTTGCGGTGTCGAAAAAAATCGCGACCGCAGCGGGTTTGGGTGTGGCGGTAATCGTGGTGCTGTCGATCACGGTGCCGGTGAATAACCTCATTTTTAACAACCTGCTCGCTGACGGCGCGCTGGCCTGGGCGGGCCTGCCCGACGTCGACCTGAGCTTTTTGCATCTCCTCAGCTACATCGCCGTGATCGCCGCACTGGTGCAGATTCTTGAGATGTTCCTCGATAAGTATGTGCCGGCACTCTACGCGACGCTGGGTGTGTTCCTGCCGCTGATCACCGTGAACTGCGCCATTCTGGGCGCGTCGCTCCTGATGATGGAGCGCAGCTTTAATTTTGCCGAGAGCGCCGTATTCGGTGCTGGTGCCGGCGTAGGCTGGGCTTTGGCTATAGTGGCGCTCGCGGGTATCCGCGAGAAACTCAAGTACAGCGATGTGCCCGATGGGCTACAGGGCTTGGGGATCACCTTCATTACCGTTGGGCTGATGTCTTTGGGCTTCATGTCTTTCGGCGGCATCGATATTTAACAGGCGACGGACAGGAGCTCAGATTCGATGGATATGACAATCACTTACGGCGCCGGCATGTTCACCGCGATTATTTTGGCGCTGGTGCTGGTGATTCTGGCAGCGCGCAGCCGACTGGTCGCCAGCGGCAACATCAGTATTGAGATCAATGGCGAGCGCACGATTGAAGTGCCGGCTGGAGGCAAGCTCCTGCAGACCCTTGCGGATGCTGACCTGTTCCTCGCCAGCGCCTGCGGCGGCGGTGGCACCTGTGCCCAATGCAAGTGCGTTGTGGAAGAGGGCGGCGGTGCGATGTTGCCTACCGAGGAGTCCTTCTTCACGCGGCGTGAAGCCAACGAAGGCTGGCGGCTCTCGTGTCAGACGCCCGTTAAGCAGGACCTCAAGATTCAGGTCCCTGAAGAGGTATTTGGGGTCAAGCAGTGGGAGTGCACGGTCGAGTCCAATGAGAACGTGGCGACCTTCATTAAGGAGCTGGTGCTGAGACTGCCCGAAGGCGAGAGCGTTGACTTCCGCGCGGGTGGCTACGTACAGCTCGAGTGCCCTCCCCACGCGGTCAAGTTCAGCGAGTTTGATGTTGAAGAAGAGTACCGCGGCGACTGGGAGCGCTTTGGCTTTTTCAACCTGGAGTCGGTCTGCAAGGACACGACGATCCGCGCCTACTCCATGGCTAACTACCCCGAAGAAAAAGGGGTGGTGAAGTTCAATATCCGTATTGCCACCCCGCCACCGGGCAGCGAAGGCATCCCGCCCGGCATCATGTCGAGCTGGACCTTTAACCTGAAGCCCGGTGACAAGGTGAATGTATACGGCCCCTTCGGGGAGTTCTTTGCCAAGGAAACCGATGCCGAGATGGTATTCATCGGCGGTGGCGCAGGCATGGCGCCCATGCGATCGCATCTGTTTGATCAAATGAAGCGCATCAAGACCGACCGCAAGGTCAGCTTCTGGTATGGCGCGCGTTCACTGCGAGAGATGTTCTACGTCGAGGATTACGACGGACTCGACGCAGAAAACGAGAATTTCGAGTGGCACGTCGCGCTGTCTGACCCGCAGCCGGAAGACAACTGGGACGGCCTGACGGGCTTTATCCACAACGTGCTGTTCGAGCAATACCTCAAGGATCACCCTGCGCCCGAGGACTGTGAGTACTACATGTGTGGTCCGCCGATGATGAACGCTGCCGTGATCAACATGCTGTTGGATCTGGGTGTGGAGCGGGAGAACATCTTCCTCGACGACTTCGGCGGATGACGTCACGACTCACTTTGCGTTGCCTGAGGCCAGCTCTATTGCTGGCCTTTTGCTGTCTGGTGGGCTGTGCCGCGGATGAGCGGCCAGTCCAGATGGGGGGCGCCATCTTCGGCACCACTTGGTCGCTCACGTATCTCGGTGCGCCCGATGACGTGAGCCCTACTGCGGTTCAGTCAGAGATCAACGCGGCTTTCGCTTTGGTGAATGAGAGCATGAATCACTACGATCCCTTGAGTTTGATCAGTGAGTTCAATGCGCTCCCTGCGCAGACGCCGGTCGAGGTGGACTGGGATTTCACGTACGTGTTGTCGGCGGCGCTCGAGCTCACTGCGGCGACCCGCGGCGCCTATGATGTGAGTGTGAGTGCATTGTCGGATCTCTGGGGTTTTGGGCCAGAGGGTCCCAAGCAGTTTCCCGATGCCGCCGATATTGAGATGACGCGTGCCCAGGTGGGTGTGGCGCAGCTCGACTGGGAGTCAGCGACGCGCACATTGAGTAAACGTGCGCCCGGGCTGAAGCTCGACTTCTCATCCCTCGCTAAAGGGTATGCCGTGGATCTGGGTGCCGATGCACTTGAGGACCTCGGTGTTCCCCACTTTATGCTGGAGGTCGGCGGCGAGGTCAGAGTACGGGGTGAGAGCCCGCGGGGAGACGCCTGGCGGATCGCAGTGGAGCGACCGGAAGCCGGTGCGCGCGGTGGTATTCAGGCGGCGCTGGCGGTGACGGACACGGGTATCGCCACCTCGGGGGATTATCGTAATTTCTTCGAGCGTGACGGGCAGCGGTATTCTCACCTGATTGACCCGCGCACCGGTTATCCGATTCAGCATGACGTGGTGTCCGTGACAGTGGTACACGGCTCTGCAATGATGGCGGACGCTTGGGCGACGGCGCTGACCGTTATGGGTTCCGCTGAGGCCATGGTGCTTGCTGAAGACCGCGGTATCGCTGTGTATCTGCTCAAGCGGTCCGGCGATACGCTGGAGGTGTTTTCCAGCACGGCCATGGCACAATGGCTGACTGAGGGGGGCTCATGAAGCGCCGCGACCCGGAGAATGAATCATGACGTTTGTACTCGCATTGTTGGTGTTTATGGCAATCGTAGCCGCGATGGCGGTTGGCGTGATCTTTGGTCGCGCGCCCATCAAAGGATCCTGTGGCGGCCTTGGGGCAGTGGGCATTGATCAGGACTGCGAAATTTGTGGCGGTGACCCCCAACGGTGCGAAAGCACTATGGAGCCCGCACCCGTGCGGCAATACGACCCCAATCAGGATGGTCGCTGAGCGCAGCGGGATCGCTTTCAGGCGAACCTGAACCGGCTGCGAGCCCTATGCCGCTCTCCTGGGATTTGATTCTTCGTTTTACGCTCGGTGGCGGGCAGCGCCGCTTCACCCGTTTTGTCGCGCTCGCCTCGCTGCTGGGAATGATGCTGGGCGTCGCGGCACTCATCACCGTGCTGTCGGTCATGAATGGATTTGGTGGTGAGCTACACCAGCGCTTGCTGACCGTCACCCCGGATATGGTCCTCGAGCCTGCGAACCCGAGTGAGGCAGCGCTCAGTGAGCTCTTAACAGCCGCTACCGAGCAGTCTGCCGTGGTCGCGGCGACCCCTTTTCGTCAGGGCACGGCGCTTTTGCGCCACGCAGGCCAAAGCCGAGGTGTGCGGGTAGTGGGCGCGCCTGAGTCGGGTTTACGCGACGTGATCGATCTGGACTCGCACATCACCTTTGGCGACCTGCAGGCGCTGGAGCGCGAATCTTTTTCCGTGATTCTCGGTGCTGATTTAGCGCGGCTTTTGCGGGTTCGGCCCGGCGACAATGTGGATATCCTGCTGCCGCGACTGACGGTGAGCCCGATGGGGGTGTTTCCCAAGAGTCGATCGCTGCGGGTGGTCGGGACCTTCGCTGTCGGCGCGCCGCCGGATGCCCAGGTGGCTTACGTTGCGGAGGCCACGGCGCGCAAGCTGTTGGGCCCTGCGGGTACGCAAGGTATTCAACTGCGACTTAGCGATCGCGAGCGGGTATCAGAGGTCAGTGCCGCCATTCGTCCACGAATCGAAGCGTCGACCCAAATCCGCGACTGGCGCAGCTCTCAGGGCTCCCTCTTTGCTGCGATCAAAATGGAGAAGATCACCGTCGGGATACTTCTGACCTCTGTCATCTTGGTAGCGGCATTTAATCTGATCTCGACCTTGACCATGTCGGTGACGGAAAAGCGCGGCGACATTGCGATTCTGCAGGTGCTCGGTTTGCCTGCCAGGAAGCTGCTGATGCTCTTTCTGGGGCACGGGCTCCTGCTGGCGCTGCTCGGTATCTCGCTTGGGGCGATCGCCGGGGTGGCGCTGGCGACCACGATCTCTGATCTTTCCCTGTGGGTAGAGCAGGCGTTTGGTCTGGTGCTGTTTGACCCCGCCGTGTATTACATTGGCGGTTTGCCGTCCACGTTACTGTGGGGCGATGTTGTTGCGGTGGTGGCGGTGGCATTTGTGCTGAGCCTGCTGGCTAGCGTCTATCCGGCATGGCGGGCCGCGCAGGTGCCGCCCGCAGAGGTGCTGAATTTTGTCTGATCGCGGCGTGCTCGAGGTTGTAGGGTTGGGTAAAATCTATCGCGACGCCCGGCGGGAAATCGTTGTGCTCAATGACTTGGCGCTATCGGTGTCGGCGGGAGAGTGGCTGGCGATTGTGGGCGCCTCAGGTGCCGGTAAATCCACTTTGCTGAACTTGCTGGGTGGCTTGGACACACCGAGTGTGGGCGACGTGTCAGTCGCCGGAGATTCGCTCTCCGGCATGTCGGAAAACGAGCGGAGCCAGTGGCGGAATCAGCGACTGGGTTTTGTGTTTCAGATGCATCACCTGTTGCCCGAGTTTACGGCGCTGGAGAGCGTCGCCATGCCCGCAAGGATCGGTGGTGCCCCCAAGCAGGAGGCCGAGGCAAAGGCCAAGATGCTGCTCGAGAAATTGGGTTTGGCAGAGCGTCTGAACCACCGCCCGGCGGCACTGTCAGGTGGCGAGCGTCAGCGGGTGGCGATTGCAAGAGCGTTGGTTAACGAGCCCGCCTGTGTGCTGATGGATGAGCCCACGGGTAATCTAGACCCAGATACCGCGGAGCAGGTGCTTGCCGCCATGGGTGCGCTCCGCAATCGCGATACTGCCTTTGTCGTGGTCACCCATGACAATGCGATTGCCCAGCGCATGGATCGGCAGCTGACCCTTGCGAACGGCCGACTGGAGGCGCGCTAGTGCCCTGGTCGTTACGCTGGAGCATCGCGCTGCGTCAGACGCTGGATCCCGGTAAGGGCCTGTCGGCTTTTTTATCCCGCGTATCGATTGTTGGCATGGCGCTCGCCATTGCGCTGCTGCTGGCGGTGCAGTCGGTGATGAACGGCTTCGAGCGGGAGATGCGCGAGCGGATACTGTCGCTCCTGCCCCATGTTCAAGTCACCACCGCGGGTGACCCACAGCCTCTAGCAGACCTCATCGAGACGCTAGAGCAGGATCCCAACATTGCCTCGAGCCGGCCCTTCATGCTTGCAGAGGCGCTGTTGATGCGGGGGCAGACGGTGTCTGCGGCGCAGCTCACTGGCCTTGAGCGGTCGGCGTTGGCGCCCTATGAGTCGCTGTTGAGCCCGCGGTTGACGGATTGGCATCCTGAATCGCTGGTGCTGGGTGCCTCGATGGCTGAGCGCCTGAATTTAAGTGTGGGTGATCGGGTAACATTTATTTTGCCCGAGGAAAACTGGGCAGCCTACCAGCCGCTCAGCCTGCAACTCAGCGCCGTACTGGCGTCGGGGACCGAGCTCGATGAGGTGGTGGCCCTGGTGCATATTGACGCGCTGGAGGCGCTCGCGGCAGGGGCGAGTATCCGCCACGGTGTGGCGGTGCAGCTTGAAGATGTCTTTGCGGCCACCCGATGGCGCTGGGAGATCGTCCAGATGTTGCCGTCGGAGGTGAGAGTGACCGATTGGCGAGCCACCCACGGCAATTTGTACACGGCGATTCAGCTATCGCGGGATCTGATCGGGTTGATTCTGTTCATCGTGATATTTGTTGCCGCGTTTAACGTGGTGTCCTCCCTGATGCTGGTGGTGACAGACCGCCGCAAGGCGGTGGCGATGCTGATGGCCATGGGTTGCAGGCGAGCCGACATCACCGCCGTCTTTTTTCTGCAGGGCGGCCTGATTGGTGTGGTGGGGGCCATAGCCGGTGTGGCCTTGGGTCATTTGCTTGCGATCAATGCCCCGGATTTGGCCGTGATGCTTGAGCAGTGGTTGGGCGCACCGCTCCTGCAGACCGACGTGTATCCGCTGGCCTTCGTACCGGTGGATATTCGCTGGCAGGATGCCGCGACGACTGCGGGCGTTGCTATTGGGCTCTCTGTACTGGCGGCAACGCTACCCGCATTGCGTGCGGCGTCATTATCTGTGACCGAGACCCTCGCTCATTGACGGCGCCTGCGCCGCGCATGCCACTGACGCCGCACCGCATTGCGCCACATCGTATCGATCATCCAGTAGCCCAATACCCCGAGTATTACGCCCATCACCTGTGAGCCGACCAGCAGCGGCCACCAGATGTCGTCGAGGCTTTGCATAAACCAAGTCCAGGAGGCTTCAAACTCGATATCGAGCGGTTCCTTACCCAAAACCCATGCGCCCAGCTTATAGGCCGCGTAGTAGATCGCGGGCATAGTGAGCGGGTTAGTGATGAAGATCAGCGAGCAGCTGAGCGGCACGTTGGCGGTAAACACGATGGCGAGCGCCACCGAGATGATCATTTGCCCAGGCACGGGCAGCATGGCGCAGTAGAGGCCGATGCCAAAGGCCTTGGCGGTGGTGTGTCGGCTGAGTTGCCAGAGGTTGCTGTCTTCAACCCAGCTGCCAAAAATCCTCAACGAGCGACTCTGGCGCACCTTGCTCGGCGTCGGAATCCACTTCCTGAGGCGTTTTTTGAGCATCCCGCTGGTGGCCGCGTCTTCTACATGAGGCGTCCATCATAAGCTGTTGCAATGCATTTTTGACCAATGATCTACGGCAGAAAGTGACAGTCTGATTGAAATCAGGGTCTCGTTTACTGGCTTGAGGCCGGGATGATGTCACCCTCTCTCCCATTGTTGAACTCGAGTCTGCGAGAGCGCCATCTGGCCGCGCTTTGTGCAGGTGCCGCAGCCAGTTTGCTTTTTCCTGAACCGGGCTGGGGCGCACTCAACCTCCTGCTTGTGCCCCTTGCGATGTGTCACCGGAGATGGGTCGTGGTCGCTTTTTTAACGGGCCTGGCCGGGGGCGCTATCAATGGCGCACTGTGGCGATCCCATCAGCTTCCCGGCGAGTGTCTCGCTAAAGAGGTGGATCTGAGCGGCTTTATCGTAACGCTCCCTCGTGAACAGCGACTTGCGACGGGGCAGCGCCGTGTCACAGCAGAAATGGACGTCGAGCAAATTGGCGATCCCCTGTGTGCGGGTCCAAAACGGGTGAGGGTGAACCAATACCTCGAGGCTGCAGAGGATGAGTCGTCACTGCGGTATCACACACGCGTCGATGGACGTTGGCGATTCAAGCCGCTGACCAGCCAGGTGAATCCGGGCAGCCACCCTGATCAGGCGCGATGGGCGAGTCGTGGTATCGATGCTGCGGTGACGCCTGTTAGCCAGCTTACTCGCACGCCTTTGGATCAACCTATCCCGCGTTTCCGTTCACGGGTAATCGATTCGTGGGCAGACCGGGAGGGGGAGGGGTGGGCAGCGATGCGGGCGCTGTTATTGGGTGACACGCGTTCCCTAAGCCAAGCCGCGTGGCGTGACCTCCGGCATCTGGGCGTGGTGCATGTGCTGGTGATCAGCGGACTCCATATTGGTCTGTTGGCATCGCTCTGTTTCCTGCTTTTTCAGCTGCCACGACGATTCCTGCGTATCCGGGGAGACCGGGGTGGTATGGCCTTCATGTCTTTATCCGCTCTGATGGTGACAGGCTGTTACGCGGTTTTAGTGGGTGCCAGCTTGCCGGTGATGCGCGCCTACTTGATGCTGGTCGCCGCGCAACTACCCCAGCTGCTTGGGTGGAACACGTCGGGCCGGCACGGATTATTATTGGCGATCAGCGCCATGCTGCTGTGGGACCCCAGAATATTACTCGGCGCCAGCTTTTGGCTCAGTGCAGGAGCAACCTGGTTACTGGTTTGCGCGCCCTCGCAGTCGTTAGGTATCCGATCGTTGATGGCGGCTCAGATCAAGATGATCGTGTTGATGTCACCGCTGACGCTTTTTTGGTTTGGCGAGACCAGCCTGTTGGGCCTCGCAACCAACCTGGTTGTGGTGCCCGCAGTGACACTTTTCATGGTGCCGTTGGGCCTGCTAGGCCTGTTGCTGTTCGATGCCGCGCCCACCGTTTCTGAGCAGTTGTGGTGGTGTGGCGCCCAAATCTGGTTACTGTTGCGCTCGGGCTTTGACTGGGTGTTGGGGTGTTGTCGCGCCTGGGCTGTGATGTCGGCACACCCGGGGGTACTGCAAGGTGCACTGGGGCTACTCGCGCTGCTGCTCTGGGGCGAATCTCGTCGCTACGCCGCTGTTGTATTTTTGATCGCCGCGCTGTGGCCTTGGCCTGAGAGACAGACAGCCACAGGAGCTTCCATGACGCTACTCGATGTCGGTCAGGGTTTATCGGCAGTGCTTCAGATCGGGGAACGTGCCCTGATCTACGATACGGGATATGGCGAGCTGGGAGGGTTTACCCAAGCAGAGAAGGTTGTGTTGCCGTATTTGGCCACTCGCAACATTGAACGCATCGATATCCTGCTCATTAGCCACGCAGATCTTGATCACAGCGGTGGCGCTCACGTCCTGCGTGATCATTTACCTATCAGGCGACACCTGGGGTTTGGCGGTGAGCCCTGCCGCAATGGTGAGCGGTGGAGGTGGCATTCAGTCGAATTTTTGATCATCAACGGGCCTGGACAGGGTGAAGCAGATCGAAATGATGGCTCCTGTGGCTTGCTGATTCGCACGGCGGGCTTGTCGGTGCTGATTCCCGGGGATGTTTCGGCTGATCGGGAAAGGCAGTGGGTACGCTACTGGCGCGATGAGTTGGCAGCTTCGACGCTTGTGTTAGCTCACCATGGTAGCCGCACCTCCAGTAGTCATGCGCTGCTCAAATGGGTCCGCCCGGATTGGGGTCTGGTCAGCGCCGGCAGGGGCAACGCATTTGATCACCCGCATGCAGATGTAGTGGAGCGAGTCACACAAAGCGGGTCGACTACCTTACTCAGCACAGCGATCAGCGGTGCAATCGAGATCAATCTTGCCGACCGAGGCAACGACCGGTTCAAATCAGCGCGCGGCCCCTGGGTGCCATATTGGCTGAAATTGCCGTAAATACCTGCCAAAACGCTGTCTGGGGCTGACCTTGGTGGCTCGGTATACTCGAGCCTCTGAGGGAGGGCTGTTTGTGTATCAAGTATTGGCGGCGGGCGGCTGGGTCATGCCTTTTATCGTGGTGTGCTCGGTGCTGGCCTTGGCGATCTGTATTGAGCGGCATTTTGCGCTGAACAAGCAGCGGATTGCGCCGCCGCACCTGCTCGCCACCGTCTGGCAGCAACTGCGGAGCGAGGGGCTTGATGCCCAGAAACTCAAAGCACTGCGCCAAGGTTCACCATTGGGCGCCATTCTCGCTGCGGGCCTGGCCAATCGACACCAGGGGCGGGAGGTGATGCGCGAGAGCATCCGCGAGGCGGCATCCCATGTCATCCA
>CBFHIW010000031.1:0-30945 GCA_965656065.1 Luminiphilus sp.
TGGCTTAGGTATGCAGAATATTTGGCTATAAGTGGTGCCCAGGAGAGGACTTGAACCTCCACGCCCTTGCGAGCACTAGCACCTGAAGCTAGCGTGTCTACCAATTTCACCACCTGGGCAGCGGGAAATCTCTGATCAATGAGAGGGCGCGCAGACTACTGCCTCGACCCTCGGCTGTCAATTTCGGGTATCGATTCCCAAGCGTTTTCGCGGTCCCACGATCCGGGGGGTGTTTCCCGCGTATAATGGCTCCACTTTTCCAGCCGGCTGACTCCAGCCATCGGACTTCATCTTGGCGCCACGCCGCAAAAACAGTAGCTCTAACCCACCGGTTGACCCCCACGCGGAACGGGAACAGGGCCGTTACGAGCACCCCATCCCCAGTCGGGAAGTGATTTTGGGCTTGCTTGAGGCGGCGGATGCGCCGATGGCCTTTGCTGGCATCGCAGAACAACTGGACTTGAGTGGCGAGCGCGATCTCGACGCATTGGGTAAACGCCTGCGCGCGATGCAACGCGACGGTCAGATCATCTCCGGCAGGCGGGGTGCTTATGGCGTGCCCAAGCGAATGGATTTGTTGCGCTGTCGGGTGATGGGTCATCGCGATGGTTACGGTTTTGCCCGGCCGCTAGAAGGGGTTGGGGACGATTTATTTCTCTCGGCCCGCGAGATGTATCAAGTATTCGATGGTGACGAGGTATTGGTCTCAGTCGCAGGTTTGGATCGTCGTGGCCGGGCAGAGGGTCAGATTGTTGAGGTGCTCACCCGGGCGCATACCAAAGTGGTCGGGCGTTACATGGAAGAGAGCGGCATCGGCTTTCTGCTCCCCCACAACACGCGCATTCGCAATCACATTCTGATCCCACCCAAAGCCAAGGGCGGCGCCCGTCATGGACAGCTGGTATCGGTCGTCCTCACGGATTACCCCTCGGCCACTTTGGGTGCCAAGGGTGAGGTCGAGGAAGTGCTCGGTGATCATCTGGATCCGGGGCTCGAGATTGATGTGGCGATTCGCGCCCACGGCATTCCCTGGGAGTGGCCGGATGAGGTGTTACGGGAGGCCGGCGCGTTGGGCGAAGAGCCCGCCGATGCAGATAAAACCCACCGGGTGGATCTGCGCAATGTGCCGTTTATCACCATCGACGGCGAGGACGCCAAAGATTTTGACGACGCCGTGTGGTGCGAGGAAACCCCTGAGGGATTTCAGCTGCGCGTGGCGATCGCCGATGTCTCTCATTACGTCCCCGTCGGCTCCGCGCTCGATGAGGAAGCGAGCATCAGGGGCAATTCGGTGTATTTCCCGGAGCGGGTCGTACCCATGTTCCCCGAAGTCCTCTCGAACGGCTTGTGTTCTTTAAAGCCGCAGGTAGATCGGCTGGCGATGGTCTGCGACATGCACATTGACCGCAAGGGCCAGTTGCAGGACTACACTTTTTACGAGGCAGTGATTCATTCCCATGCGCGGCTAACCTATACCGACGTCGGTGCGGTGATTGAGAATGGCTGGAGTCCCCACGTGCCGGCCGAGCGCGGTGAGGAGATCGAGCGGCTCTATGGGCTTTACCAAGTGCTGCGCGGCGCTCGTGAGCAGCGGGGTGCGCTCGATTTCGACACGCAGGAAACGCGCATCCTGTTTGATGAGCAGCGCAAAATCGCTGCCATCAAGCCCGTGCACCGTAACGACGCCCACAAATTGATTGAGGAGTGCATGCTGATTGCCAATGTGGCCACCGCACAGTTCCTCGAAGCGCTCGAGCAGCCCGCGTTGTTCCGCGTTCATGAGGGCCCCAGTGCGGAGAAGCTCGAGAACCTCCGCGCCTTTTTGGGTGAGCTGTCGCTGGATTTACCGGGAGGTATTAAACCCACTCCAGAGCACTATCAGTCATTGCTAGCCAATGTGGAGGGCCGCGACGACAGACACATCATTCAAACGATGTTGCTGCGTTCACTCTCACAGGCTGTGTATCAACCGGAGAACGCCGGGCATTTTGGCCTCCACTACGAGGCCTACGCGCACTTCACTTCACCTATTCGTCGTTACCCTGATCTGCTGGTGCACCGCGCGATTCGAGCGGCGATCCGTGGTCGCGGCAAAAGCACGCATATCGAGCGGGTCAAAGGGGCGCGCGCGCTCAAGCGCGAGAAAATTTATCCCTACGATACGGGTGCCATGGCCGCACTTGGCGAGCAATGCTCGATGACCGAGCGGCGCGCAGACGATGCGACGCGTGAGGTCGATGCGTGGCTCAAGTGCGAGTTTCTCAAGGATCGCATCGGCGAGGAGTTTGAGGGCGTTATCGCCGCAGTGACCAATTTCGGTGTGTTTGTAGAATTGAGTGACCTCTATATCGAAGGCCTGATGCACATCAGCGCATTGCCCGGTGATTACTATCATTTTGATCAGGCGAAGCAGCGTCTGATTGGTGAGCGCACGCGGCAGGTCTTTCAGTTGGGTGGGGCGGTTACCGTCAGAGTTGCTCGGGTCGACCTTGACGATCGAAAAATCGATCTGGAACTGGCCGGGGTTGCGCCCTCCAAGCGCGGCAAGACCGGTAAGAGTGGTGAGGGCGGCAAGCGAGGAGAGCACCGGTCACAGGGTGAGTCGACATCAGGCAGCCGCAACAAGAAATCGCGCCGCCGCCACACCACTTCCTCAGAGGACAAGGAAAGTGGCGCCCGGGGGCGCACGTCAGATAAGTCGACAGCCAAGCCTTCAAAAGGGGCAAAATCTGCAAAGTCCGCAAAATCAAATAAGGCATCGACATCAGGCCGGTCTGCAAAAGGATCCAAGGCGGGCAAGGCTTCGGGCGCAAAGCGCCGGCCGGGTAAAAAATCGCCAGCGGGAAAGAAACGGCGGTGACCCGTGACTGATACCGTATTTGGGTACCACGCCGTCGAGAGCCTGATCCGCACAGCGCCGCGCCGCATTGCAGCACTGCATGTGCAAGCAGACCGTCAGGACAAGCGCATGCAGGCGCTTTGCGAGCTATCCCGAAATCAAGGCGTATCGGTGCTGCCTTGTGCTAAGTCGGAACTCGACTTACTGGTAACCGGGCGCCATCAGGGTGTGGTGGCAGTGCTCGACGCTACAGTGGGAGGCGAGGCCGGCGGCATGATGAGCGAGGCGGACCTTACCGAGCATCTGTCTCAGGTAGCGGTCCCGCTCATTGTGATTTTGGATGGCGTCACCGACCCGCACAACCTGGGAGCTTGCCTGCGCAGTGCTGATGCGGCAGGGGTCACTGCCGTGATTTTTCCCAAAGATAAAAGCGCTGATGTGAACGAGGTGGCGCGCAAGGTGGCGAGTGGCGCCGCCGAGGCGGTGCCCTGGGTGCGCGTGACGAACCTCGCCAGAACAATCGAAGCTTTAAAGCAGGCCGGTGTCTGGGTGATCGGCACCGATGGTGATGCAGAAGTAACGCTGTATGAGCAAGATCTGAGGGGCCCCTGCGCGTTGGTGCTGGGCTCAGAGGGCGCCGGGATGCGCCGTCTGACACGTGATCTCTGCGATTTCATCGTCAAACTGCCGATGGCGGGGGCGGTCTCAAGCCTCAATGTGTCGGTCGCGGCGGGCGTCTGTCTGTTCGAGGCGGTGCGACAGCGCAGTCTCCAAAACGGGTAACGGGCTGCATCAGGTGCCAAATTGCCACGTTGCAAAGCGGCAAAGGCCTTTGTAGACTCCGCCCCTCAAAATTTGGCCGGGTCTGAAAACAGGCCCATCCTCCTTGCCACACCGCGTGACGGGTGGCTTTAAACCATAGGGAGTACGCGAGTGCGACACTACGAAGTTGTGTTCATGGTCCATCCGGACCAGTCAGAACAAGTCCCCGGAATGATTGAACGTTACAGCAACGTCATCACTAAAGATGGCGGGACTGTCCATCGTCTGGAAGATTGGGGTCGACGTCAGTTGGCCTACCACATCAACAAAATCCACAAGGCGCATTACGTGCTGATGAACGTCGAAGCCTCCAACGAGGCGATGGAAGAGCTGACGACAACCTTCCGTTACAACGACGCGGTCATTCGCAACCTGGTGATTCGTCGCGACGAGCCCGCGCTTGAGGAGTCGCTCATCATGAAGGCCGAGCGTGAGGACAAGGAGCGTAAGGCCCGTTATCAGGAGCGTCAGGACAATGACGCCCGCCGTGCGGCGGCCGAGACGGCCGAGGCACCTGCTGAGGAAGCGGCGCCGGAGCCCGTTGCCGACGAGCCGGAAGCAGCCACTGAAGAAACGACCGAGGAATAAGCCATGTCACGTTTTTTTCGACGCAGAAAGTTTTGCCGTTTCACTGCCGAGGGCGTGACCGAGATCGATTACAAGGATCTGGACACTCTCAAGCAGTACGTCTCTGAGACCGGCAAGATCGTACCGAGCCGGATTACCGGCACCAAGGCCAAGTATCAGCGTCAGCTCGCGACCGCCGTCAAGCGCGCGCGCTACCTCGCGTTACTGCCTTACACAGACGCTCATAACTGAGCGTGACTGATGCGCGGCCTCGCTGAATTCATCATGCGCGGCCGGTGGCAGGCACTCGGCATCTCGGTACTGGGGTCGGGCAGTCTGTTATTTGGCTGGATCAGTGCGGCGGCCATCGCACTGGTCACCCTGAGAAAGGGGACAGCTTCCGGCGGTTGGTTGGTGCTGTGGGCGTTATTGCCCGCGCTGATCATCACGGCCATGACCGGCGACACGGGCAGCGCCATGTTGTTGCTGGGGGCTTATGGCTTGGCTGTCGTCCTCAGGGAGAGCGTCAGCCTGTCACTGGCGGTGATGGCCAGCGTGCCACTGGCACTGGTCAGCGGTTTGGCGCTGACCCTGCTGAATGGCCCGTTTTTAGAGGACCTGGTGGCTACGTTTAATCAGGCCCTCGCCCAGCTGGAGCAGGATCTCCAGCAAGAGGGTTCGGGAGAGTTGGCGTTCAACTCGTTGGCGGTCCCTCAGGTGGCAGCATTGTTGGCCACTGGTAATGCAGTGATTGCTTTGCTCAGCCTGATGTTGGGGCGTTACTGGCAGGCAGCGCTTTACAACCCGGGAGGATTTGGCGAGGAGTTTCGCGCGCTGAGGTTGCCTACCGGTGCCGTGGTTGCCATGGCGCTCGCGGCAGCCGCGTTGTGGTGGATGGGGCCCGATTGGCGGGTCTGGAGCGCAGCGGCGGTGCTGCCACTCACCATTGTTGGGTTTGCATTGGTACATGCCTATGCAGCCCGTGCGAACAAAGGGGTCGCTTGGCTGACCCTGATGTACGTGCTGTGGATCGTGCTCGATCCGGTGAAGTGGGTATGGGTAGGATGTGTTGTGATCGACGCATTCGCTGATTTCAGGGCCAGATGGGCGAGTTCCACTGGCAAAGGCTCTGGCGGCGCTTAAACCGCCGAGCAGGAATTGATAGGAGTCGGCCGTTCACGCGGCCAGCAGAGGAAAGAACGATGGAAGTCATTTTGCTCGAAAACATTGGCAATCTCGGTACCCTGGGCGACAAGGTTGATGTGAAGCCCGGTTACGGCCGTAATTTCCTGATCCCGCAGGGCAAGGCAGTGCCTGCGACAGAAGACAACGTGGCCAAGTTTGAGGCTCGCCGTGCGGAGCTGGAAGCTACCGCCGCGGAGACACGGTCTGCCGCTGAAGCGCGGGGCGAGGCGTTGGCGGCTCTGGGTGCGGTCGAGGTTGCCGCGACCGCTGGCGAGGAAGGCAAGCTGTTCGGTTCCGTGGGAACCCGCGACATTGCCGATGCATTGACTGCCGCGGGATGTGAAGTCGACAAATCGGAAGTCCGGCTGCCCGAGGGCGTGATCCGTGAGCTCGGCGAGTTCGAGATCATGATTCAGGTCCATGCAGAGGTATCGACCTCTGTTGCGATTCATATCGTCGCTGAATAATGCCCCGCGGGGTTCCCGCCCCGCGTAATACCCTGTGCGCCACAGTTTTTGGCGGCGCCAACCCTAACGCAGATCTTTTCTGGCAGTTCTCCCCGGTCGCGGGTAATCTAATCGGCCGGGCGGCGCTTATGCATAGATTGCATCGATGATTCGGTGCCACCCCGGCTGATCAGGCACAGAAGAAGGCGACACCTTGGAGTCGGTAAAACCTCAGGATTCGGATATCTCGCGAATCCGCATGCAACCCCAGTCGGTCGAGGCAGAACGCTCGGTCATAGGGGGTATTTTGTTGGTACCCGAGAGCTGGGACGTGATTGCCGAGCTGGTTGATGCCAGCGATTTTTATCGGCCTGAGCACCGGGCGATTTTCCGTCAGATCGCCATTCTGGTTGATCGTAACGAACCGATTGACGTTATCACCGTTGCGGATCGGCTGCTGGCAACGGGCGAATTGGATGCGGCTGGCGGCCATACCTACCTTGCAGATCTCGTCGAGCAGACGCCCACTGCCGCCAACGTCAGTGCTTATGCTCGGGCTGTGCGGGAGCGCGCGCTCCTGAGGAAACTGATTGGCGCAGCGCAGGATATCGCAACCGCGGGCTTCAACCCGGAGGGTCGCAGCGCGGAGGAGCTGGTTGATGAAGCCGAGCGGCTCATAATGACCGTCTCTGAGAGCGGCCCGAAACTGGGTGGCCCTCAAGGCATGGCCCCACTGTTAACGGGCGCGCTGGAACGCATCGAAGAGCTCTACAACACCGGCGGTGATATCACCGGTCTCACTACCGGCTTCATTGATCTCGATAAGAAAACCTCGGGGCTGCAGCCCTCGGATCTAGTGATCGTGGCGGGCCGGCCCTCTATGGGTAAGACGGCTTTTGCCATGAATCTGGTCGAGAACGCGTCTGCCCACACCGAAAAGCCGATTCTGGTTTTTTCGATGGAAATGCCGGCGGAGCAGTTGGTGGTGAGAATGATGTCCTCACTCGGCAAGATCGATCAGTCGCGGTTGCGGACGGGCAAATTGCAGCAGGATGACTGGCCCAAGTTGTCGTCGGCGATGGCGAAACTGAAAGAAACCACCATCTTCATTGATGACACGCCGGCGCTGACGCCGACCGAAGTCAGGGCGCGAGCGCGCCGACTCTCGAGGGAGCATGGCGACCTGGCTATGATCATGGTGGATTACCTGCAGTTGATGCGGGTTGCGGGGGCCGCCGAGGGCCGCACCGCGGAAATTTCAGAGATCTCGCGCAACCTGAAAGCGATTGCCAAGGAATTCCGCTGTCCGGTAGTGGCGCTGTCTCAGTTGAATCGATCCCTTGAGCAGCGGCCCAACAAGCGTCCCGTGAACTCGGATCTGCGAGAATCGGGTGCGATTGAGCAGGACGCCGACGTGGTGATGTTCATTTATCGGGACGAGGTGTACCACGAGGATTCTCCGGATAAAGGTGTCGCCGAGATCATTATCGGCAAGCAGCGTAATGGCCCGATCGGCACCTGCCGACTCGCGTTTCAGGGCGAATTCACCCGCTTTGAAAATCTCGCCCGGGATGACTATGCCGGCTACTGATGGGCCGCTCCCGCTTTATCGTGTCTCGGCTTGAGAGCCCCCCCCTCAATGAATCAGGTGCCTTCGCCCATCGATTTTGACGCCTTGCTCGACATGCTCGGCGGAGAAAAGCAAATAGTGGCCTCGCTGCTTTCCAAGTTTGTGGAGGAATTAACCTCAGATCTTGCGGCCAGTGAGCAGGCGGTGGTTGATCGGGACGCCGAAGCGCTGAGGCAGATTGCGCATCGCGTGAAAGGCACCAGCGCCAATTTGCATGCGCTGATGCTCTCGGCCGCCGCCCGTGAGCTGGAGCAGGCCTGTACAGAGGCCGATGCTTCGCTGATGACGATCAAGCAGCAGGTGATGTCGGAGCAGGCGCGTTTGGTGCGGGCAGCAATCGAAAGCTGGCGCGCTGAAAACTGAGCGCCAAACGCCCAAGTAGGATTGATTACAGACCGATTTCTTTTCTCAGCCGCGCGAGATGCGTGACCTGCTCTTCTGCGCTGGGTGCTTCCTCTGAAGGTGGCGATAGCGCGACCCGTTCGGGGCCTTCCAGTACTTCACCGCGAGCGGCGCGACTCACCCACCGCTCATAGTGTTCTCGGTATACCGGCCAGGTTTTAGATTCCGACTCATTCGCAAGAAAAAACCAGTCGCTGTCGCGTCCGGCAAGATAGACCGCCGGGTGCTGCCACGCCGCCTCGGTTTTGGGGGAGGGCGCCAGACAGGCCTGTCGATAGGCGTCGTAGGGCGAGGGCAGACCTAAGTCACTCAGGCAGTGCCGGCACGCCTCAATCATGCGATTCAGCGTGGGCAGATAGTCGCTGTGCTCAATAGCGTGCTGCGCGGCGCGCAGGATGACCGCGGTAGGGTAGGCGTCGAGGGCCTCCAACCACAGCCGTTTGACCTGCTTCACCTGCTCGGCATCTGACCAGGCCGCGTAATACTGGTTGTGGTAGTTCAGCCGGAATAGCGCGAACACCTGATTAATGGCCTCAACCAGCTGTGAGTCCGGTGGCTCCGCGGAATCAGTTGGCCCAGCTGGTGTCGGTGAGGTCGTCGCTGAGGCTTCGGTCTTTTGAGCGATGGCCGCCGCCAGCGCTGCCGCGTCCTGTTTCTCCGCCATGCTGTTCTCCATATCCTGCGCTACGACACTGGCGTTTGACGTGTTGCAGAAATTTACTGTTCCAGGAGGTATGCACCTCATTACTGTCCACCCAGTACATCACAAATTCGGGGAGCAGGGCTTGGGCATCAGCCTGTTCGATGCCCGCTAACCGCAAAGTCTCATACACCGAGGTATCGGGCTCCCAGTTGCGAGGAATGCGCGTGGGCTCTGTGCTGTGATGCATCTGGCTGGTGTGCTTCAGCCAGCGCCGGCGCACGTGCTCGACGAAGCGACTGTTCACCTCTTTTGGCGGACCGCCGCGTTCACTCCAGTAGAGGATGAACTCAGCTCGCACCGATTCCGCAAAAATAATGTCGATGTCTGCCTGCGCAAGAATATCGAGCGCGTCCTGGCTGGGTGTCCAGTCGCGATCAAAGGGTGCAGGTGTGCTGATCTCAAAGGCGTGTGTGCTCGGCTGCTTCGCCTCCTGCCGCTGGGTGTCTCGCCAACGGGTGAGAATGTGCTGCCGAAACTGGGTCTCAGCCTCGCTACTGTTGGAGAGCATAAAGCTAGCTTGGGCACTGTTGATAAACGATTGGGGAATACCGTGGTTCAGCACCAAGAGCTCTATCAAATCATCACTTGGCTGCCAGTCAGCGTGTCCATAAGAAGTAGTCGGGGCATTGGACGCCGTCGACCCTGGAACATCCCCGGCGTTGTTGGCTGCCGCACTCAGCAGGACAATATTCGGGTCCTGACTGGGTTGCTGATGAATAATGCCCAGTGCCACCAGCTTCGCGATGAGCGTCGCAATGTGATCCAGAGACCAAAACGACAGCGTTTTTTGCACCGTTGTGAGGGACAGAGGAGCCCAATCATCAGCGCCATTTAGGTGGCTGCCCAAAGCCTGCAATAAAACGGCTTCTTCAAGCCCGATTGTCTCGGCCAGTTCGGGCGAGAAGGTCAGTTGTCGATCGGGAATGAGTGAAGCACGCGGCATTATGATGCGGAGTGGGTTGAGCGGTCTGATAGGATACCGACTTACCTGCACCAATACAGCAATTACGACCAGTTTCCGGAGAGTTTCGCGTGGCGAAGGCAAAAACCGCATTTGTCTGCAATGACTGTGGGGCCGATTTCCCCAAGTGGCAGGGCCAGTGCGGTGAGTGCCAGGCTTGGAACACCCTGTCGGAAATTAGGCTTTGCGCGCCTGCGGCGAAGGGGGCTAATGCGCGGGCAGCGGGGCGATCCGGTTACGCCGGTACGGTGGCCGCAGTGCAGCGTCTTGAAGATGTTGCGGTGGTCGATTTGCCTCGACTGGCTTCCGGGTTTGACGAACTCGATCGCGTCCTCGGCGGCGGCTTTGTGCCGGGCTCAAGCATCCTGATTGGCGGGCACCCCGGGGCAGGGAAGAGCACGCTGCTGCTACAAGCCCTGTGTCAGCTGGCGGCAGCGCATCCCGCGCTATATGTCACAGGCGAGGAGTCTCCCGAGCAAATTGCACTGCGCGCCAATCGTCTCGGTCTGCCGACGGATCAGCTGCAGCTGATGGCAGAAACCGATGTCGATGCGATTTTGGCATCCGCCGAGTCGCTAAAACCCAAAATTCTCGTTGTCGACTCTATTCAGGTGGTGCATAGCGAGACGCTGACTTCTGCCCCGGGCAGTGTGTCGCAGGTTCGGGACTGCGCGGCCCAACTGACCCGCTATGCCAAGCAGACGGGCACGATATTGATACTGGTGGGTCACGTGACGAAAGACGGCAGCCTCGCGGGGCCGAAGGTGCTCGAGCACATGATCGACTGCTCGATACTTCTCGAGGGTGACCACGATTCCCGCTACCGCACCCTGCGAGGGCAGAAGAATCGTTTCGGCGCCGTGAACGAGCTGGGCATTTTCGCCATGACGGATGCCGGCATGCGCGAGGTCACCAATCCTTCAGCGATTTTTCTGGATCGCTCGGAGCACACTGCGCCGGGCACGACGGTTGTTGTCGTATGGGAGGGAACCCGCCCGTTACTGGTGGAAATTCAGGCCCTTGTCGACGACAGCTCTTTGGGCAACCCCCGGCGTGTCACCGTTGGGTTTGAGCAAAACCGGCTGGCTATGTTGCTTGCGGTGCTGCACCGGCACGGCGGCATTCAGGTAGGTGATCAGGACGTGTTTGCCAACGTGGTGGGCGGTGTGCGTGTCATGGAGACTTCGGCAGATCTGGCGCTGCTGCTGGCAGTGGTGTCGAGCCTGCGTAACCGACCGCTGCCGCGGGACTGGGTGGTCTTTGGCGAGGTGGGGTTATCTGGGGAAATTCGGCCGGTGGCCAGTGGGCAGGAGAGGCTCGCCGAGGCGGCAAAACATGGCTTCAAACTCGCGATTGTGCCCAAGGGCAATGCGCCGAAAAAGGCGATTAAGGGTCTTAAAGTCATCCCCGTAGTGCGGCTGTCCGAGGCGCTGGAGGCCAGTCAGTGAGTGATCCCTCAGAGAAATCATCCAGATCGCTACCGAGGCGACTGAGGCCCACGCTAACAACCTAACGCACTGTTCGTTCGGTCTGGCGTGCCACTGGCTGCGTTTTTGTGGTTGTGCCTGCTAGCCATTACTTCAGCTTGCGGTGCTTCACCCGACTGGGCACCGCGGCTTCCGCGCCAACCCGCTGTCGCCGATCATCCTCATACTCTGAGTAGTTACCCTCGTGGAAAACCACGTTGCCATCATCTTCATAAGCGAGAATGTGGGTAGCCACCCGATCGAGGAACCACCGGTCGTGCGAAATCACCATCGCTGAACCGGGGAATGCCAACAGCGCTTCTTCCAGCGCTCTCAGGGTCTCCACGTCGAGGTCATTGGTGGGCTCATCCAGCAACAGCACATTCGCGCCTTGCTTCAGAAGCTTGGCGAGGTGCAGCCGATTGCGCTCCCCCCCGGAGAGATCTTTGACAAATTTTTGTTGGTCAGAGCCTTTGAAGTTGAAGCGACCCACATACGATCGCGACGGCACTTCGTAATTGCCGATGCGGATAATATCCAAGCCGTCGGAGACCTCCTCCCAGACCGTTTTACTGCCATCGAGATCATCACGGGATTGGTCAACGTAGCCAAGTTCCACCGTTTCACCGACCGTGACGTCACCCCCATCGGGGGTTTCGAGCCCCATCAGGATGCGAAACAGTGTGGACTTGCCCATACCGTTGGCACCGATAATGCCAACGATGCTGCCTTTGGGTACCGTGAAGCTGACGTCCTCGAATAACAATCGATCGCCGAAGGTCTTTCGCAGACCGCTGACCTCTATCACCTTGTCCCCGAGTCTCGCGCCCGGTGGAATATAGATTTCGTTGGTCTCGTTGCGGGTTTGAAACTCTTGCGAATTGAGTTCATCAAAGCGCTGCAGTCGCGCTTTGTTCTTCGCCTGCCGACCTTTCGGATTGGAGCGCACCCACTCGAGTTCGGCCTTGATGGCTTTTTGGTGGGAGGCCTCCTGGCGCTGCTCCTGCTCGATCCGCTTTTCCTTCGCCTCTAACCAGGTTGAGTAATTGCCTTCGTAGGGAATGCCCCGGCCGCGGTCCAGCTCGAGAATCCACCCGGCGGCGTTGTCGAGGAAGTAGCGGTCGTGGGTAATAGCGACCACCGTGCCGGGGAAGTCTTCCAGAAAGTGCTCGAGCCACGCCACAGACTCCGCGTCCAAGTGGTTGGTGGGCTCATCGAGGAGGAGCATGTCCGGCTCGGAGAGCAGTAACCTCGCCAATGCGACGCGACGACGCTCACCGCCTGACAGTGTGTCGACGTTGGCCTCCCATGGGGGCAAGCGCAAAGCATTAGCCGCAATATCGAGTCGCGTGTCGAGGTTATGTGCGTCTTTGGCCTGAATAATATCCTCAAGCCGGGCCTGCTCTTTGGCCAGCGCATCGAAGTCAGCCTCTGGCTCAGCGTAGTCTGCATAGATCTTCTCTAGGCCGGCCAGCGCATCAATCGCTTCCTGAACGCCTTCTTCGACATTGCCGCGGACATCTTTTGCAGAATTCAGCTGGGGTTCCTGGGGCAGATAGCCGATCTTGATATCAGGCTGGGGTCGCGCCTCGCCCATTATCTCGGTATCGATGCCCGCCATGATTTTGAGCAGCGTGGACTTGCCGGCGCCGTTTAATCCCAGCACACCGATCTTGGCGCCCGGGAAGAACGACAGCGAGATGTCTTTCAGGATTTCTTTTTTGGGCGGGACGATCTTGCCGACCCGATTCATGGTGTAAACGTATTGTGCCAACGTAGGACTCCAACGGTATCAAGCGCGGTGCAACACACGCGCTGATGGTACCCGCACCTTGTTTATTTTTGGGCGTCGAGTTTACTGAAACGAGTGCCCCGCTGGCTATCCAGCTGACTCACTCTCGAAAGCTTCTGACCCGTGCGGGTCGAGAGGTGTTTTATTGGCTTATCACCCTCTAAGCGAGCTTTGGCTCATTCCTCGCGAATTTCCACGATCGTGGACTTGATCACGTCCTCAAGCTTCTGCTCGGTCTCATTCCATACAACGAGGCGGTCGCTACTTGGGTTTGAGGGCACGTCCGCCTCACGGAACTCGATGGTCTTGGTTTCGCCCGTCTTCCAGTGCTTAAAGGTCATGAACTTTTTGGGTACGTTAGCGGCTCCCCGCAGCTTTGGTCATTGGCGAATGTGAATTTATACGAAGAGTCATTGCCTGTGGAGCACCAAGCAGTCCGAAAGCGGCCGTAATTCTCTTATGACGCGGAAAAATTTTGTTCTATGTGCTGAGTGCTGGTCACGCTACTAGGAAATTAAATTGCAATCGGAGCGCTGCTGGGGTCCTGCTCTTCTTGGTAGTCCGAGGGCATTAGCTCTTCGTGAAAGGACTCTGCCTCAAAGGTGTCTTCGTCAAGCATATCGGCAATATGGAAGAGGGCATCACCCGCGTATACCAGCGGCAAATTGGATCGACCAATAATGACCCCCGCGGCGGGTACGATGACTTCCGTTTCCTCAATGCCGAGGGGATCGGCAATCAAGCCGATCACCTGTCCTTCGCTGACCTGCGCTCCGAGAGGCACCAGTACGCGATGGATCCCACTGGCGGGCGCGCGCAGCCACTGGGTATGGCGGCTGAAAATGGGCTTGGTGCGCGCCTTGGAGCGGCTTTTGCGCATCATCCCCAGATGGCGCATCACGTTGAGGACGCCTTTAACGCCAGCGCGGATATACACCTCGTCAAAGCGCAGCGCTTCGCAGCTTTCATAGAGGATGACCGGTACGCCCAAGTCAGTCGCACACTGGCGTAACGACCCATCCCTGACTGCAGAATTGATGACCAATGGGGCGCCAAATGCCTCGGTCATAGCCCGCACCATCGGGTCGTTCAGTTCCGCACGGATCTGCGGAAAGTTGCTGCGGTGCCTGCCGCCGGTATGCAGGTCGATGCCGTGAGTACAATTCGACACGATTTCCTGCATGAAGGTTTGGGCGACACGGCCTGTCAGCGATCCATTAGCCGACCCGGGGAAGCTGCGGTTTAAATCTCTGCCGTCGGGTAGATACCGCGAATGAGAGATCACGCCATGCACATTGACGATGGGAATGGCGACCAGTGTGCCGCGTAGCTTCTTCGCATCGACGCGTTTAAGCACCCGGCGGATGATCTCGATGCCGTTGATTTCATCCCCGTGGATGGCGGCGCACACAAACAGGGCTGGGCCCGCGCGGCGCCCGTGGATCACATGCACCGACATGGCCAGATCGTCATGAGCGTAGGTGGGTGCCACAGGGATCTCTATGGTGCGCGACTCCCCGGGAGCGATAACAGCGCCGCCGATCTTGAAGTGCTTGGTCGCGTTCACAGTGTTGTCCTGAGATGCGGGCACGTTGTTAGCCCTTGACTCGTCGTTTGGACTTGCCGGTGTGCACGTGAGATTCGATAAACTTGATGATCTTGCCCGCCACATTGACCCCGGTGGCTTCCTCGATACCTTTAAGACCGGGTGATGAGTTTACTTCCATCACCAGTGGTCCGCGATCCGATCTGAGAATATCGACACCCGCCACGTTGAGCCCCATGGTTTGCGCTGCCTTGATCGCGGTCCGGCGCTCCACTGCAGTGAGCTTGGTCAGCTGGGCGCTGCCACCGCGATGCAGGTTGGAGCGGAACTCGCCCGCTGCGGACGTCCTTTCCATCGCAGCCACCACTTTGCTGCCGATAACAAAGCACCGGACATCAGAGCCACCGGCCTCCTTGATAAATTCTTGCACCAGAAAGTCTGCGCCCAATTCCTTGAACGCATCGATTACCGACTCGGCTGCTTTGGGGGTCTCGGCCAGCACGACCCCCCGGCCTTGGGTGCCCTCGAGCAGCTTGACTACAACGGGCGCGCCGCCCACGAGCTGGATTAGTTGGCGGGTATTTGAAATATCGTGAGCGAAGCCGGTCGCCGGCATGCCCAAGCCTTTACGAGAAAGCAGCTGCAGAGCACGCAGCTTCGACCGCGATCGACCCAGCGGGATAGAGCCTACCAGTGAGTAGGTGTCAATCATCTCGAATTGGCGAATCACCGCAGTGCCGTAGTTGGTGATGGATGCGCCAATGCGGGGAATAATGGCATCCAAATGTTCTAACTCTTCTCCGCGGTACCAGACCGAGGGCTTCGCGGAGCTAATGTCCATGTAGCATTTGAGCGTGTCGATGACACGGCATTCATGACCGGCAGCTGAGGCTTCTTCTAAGAGCCTGGAGGTGCTGTAGAGCTTGGGGTTTCGGGACAGAATGCCAATTTTCATGGTGTTTCCGGGGGGCAGAAGCGGTCGCCACCGTGCAAAAAGGAGCGCCGAGGCAAAACAAAAGCGTCTTTCGGGAGTGCGGTACGACCGAGGAGCATTGAAAATCGCATTGTACTGCGGTCTGTGAGGGTAATGTCGATGGGCGCGCGGTAGCCGCCAATCTGCATTGTGCTGCGGATCACCGCGCGTCGCTCCGAATTGCCCCCCGAATCCGTCACCTCTCTAAACTCAATTATTCTCGCTTTGCAAAGCTTGCCGGGCGTATCGGAGCCCGCGGGCGGACGCAGGTGGAACTGCACCCAGTCAGCGCTATCTTTCTCAAAAAAACAGATTTGGCCCGCATGAAGGGCACTGGTTCTGGCGCCCGTGTCCACCTTGACCTTAATCCAAGTTAGACCAAGATCTGGCAGGGCCAGCCACTCGCGCCAGCCGACTTGTAGCGTTGGACTCAAGTTTGTGCTGCCACCGAGCGCCCGCGTCCGATGCCGAAGTACTCGACCCCGGCTGTTTCCATGTCCTCGGGGTTGTAAAGGTTGCGACCGTCGATGATGACAGGCGAATTTAATCGGCGCTTGATGTCCTCAAAATCGGGTGCCCTGAATAGCTTCCACTCCGTGCAGATGACCAGGCAGTCTGCGTCGTCGAGCGCTTCTTCCTTGGTCGCGCAGTAGTGCATGTCACCCCGCGGGCCATAAATCGCCTCGCAGGCTTCCATCGCCTGCGGATCAAACGCCTTCACCTGCCCGCCCGCCGCCCAGATGGCTTCAATCAGCACTCTGCTGGGCGCCTCGCGCATGTCGTCCGTGTTGGGTTTGAAAGATAGGCCCCACACCGCGATGGTGCGCCCGGTCAGGTCTGCGCCCAATCGCGCTATGACCCGCTCGGCCAGCTTCTGCTTCTGACGCTCGTTGGTGTTGTGCACGGCGGGCAAGATGTGCGCCTGAGTGCCGCTCTGCTTGGCGAGGTAATCGAGCGCCTGAACATCCTTGGGGAAGCAAGAGCCGCCATAACCGGCGCCGGGGTAAATGAATTGATAGCCAATACGGGGGTCGGAGCCCATGCCCTGGCGCACCAGCTCAACGTCGGCGCCGACCGCCTCAGCGATATTGGCGATTTCATTAATAAAGCTGATTTTGGTGGCTAGCATCGCGTTGGCCGCGTATTTGGTGAGCTCGGCACTGCGGGGGTCCATGAACATCATTTTGTCGTGGTTGCGGTTGAAGGACTCATACATGCGGCGGAACTCGGCCACGGTCGCCTCTGAACGCGCGCCGATAATGATTCGATCAGGTCTGAGGGCATCCGCCACCGCGGAGCCCTCTTTCAGGAATTCCGGGTTGGAACACACCTCGAAGGGAACATCGGCCCCTCGCGTTGCTAACCCAGCCGCAATGCATTCGGCCACCTTGTCTGCTGTGCCCACGGGGACGGTAGATTTGTTCACCACAACCTTGCGGCTGCTCATGTGCGCCGCGATGCCCTCTGCGACCGACATCACGTACTGTAAATCCGCGCTACCGTCGGCTGCTGCCGGCGTGCCGACGCAAATAAAGAGATAATCACTGGCCTCAACGGCTTCTACAGTGTCATCAGTAAAACGCAGCGTGTTTTGCGCGATGCCCGCCTGTACCAGTTCGTTCAGGCCGGGCTCAAAAAAGGGCAAGTCACCGCCTTGGATGCGCGCGATGCGGGCTGGGTCGATATCCATGCAGGTGACCTGATGCCCCACCTCGGAGAACACTGCCGCCTGCACCAGCCCCACGTAGCCGCTGCCGAAGATACTGATTCGCAATGTTTTTCTCCCTAATCCAGTCGGATTATCGTAAACGTAAAGTCATGACAATTTGTAGTGTCACAATGACAAAACCCTGACGCCGGGGCCGTGTTCCGCTACCATTCGCTCCCCAACCGAAAATCACGGAACGGTTAACCCGCTCCCAGCCGCAGGACGCCGCTATGAATCAAGCTGCCACCCATCTGTCGCATTACCTCGATCGCGATACCCAGACCATTGAAGCCTTTGATGCCGAGCTGTGGTCCGCCATGAGCGCTGAAACCGTTCGCCAAGAGGAACATATCGAACTGATTGCCTCGGAGAACTACTGCAGCCCCCGCGTTTTGGAGGCTCAGGGCTCGGTGTTGACCAATAAATACGCCGAGGGTTACCCCGGCAAGCGCTACTACGGCGGCTGTGAATTCGTTGATCAGGCGGAGACCCTGGCGATTGAGCGCGCCAAGGCGCTTTTTGGCGCCGACTTTGCCAACGTGCAGCCCCATTCAGGCTCCAGTGCGAACATCGCCGTCTTTCAGGCGCTTCTTAAGCCCGGCGACACCGTGCTAGGGATGAGTCTCGCAGATGGTGGACACCTGACCCACGGCGCATCGGTCAACTTTTCGGGCAAAATCTATCAGGCGGTGCAGTACGGGATCGATCAGGACACAGGCCTGATTGACTATGACGCGCTGCGCGAACTGGCTGTTACGCACAAACCCAAGCTCATCATCGGCGGTTTTTCGGCCTATAGCCGGATCCTCGACTGGTCCAAATTCCGCGAGATCGCCGACGAGGTCGGCGCCTTTTTATTGGTCGATATGGCTCACGTAGCGGGCTTGGTGGCGGCGGGTGTCTATCCCAGCCCGATTCCCTATGCCGACGTGGTGACCACGACGACACATAAAACCCTGCGAGGTCCGCGCTCGGGGCTGATATTGGCCCGGGCCAACGAGGCGCTTGAGAAGCAATTCAACTCGGCGATTTTCCCGGGCGCGCAGGGCGGCCCACTCATGCATGTGATCGCTGCCAAGGCGGTCGCCTTCAAAGAGGCAATGGCCCCCGACTTTGTCGATTATCAGAAGCAGGTGATTCGCAACGCGCAGGCCATGGCTGCGACCTTTGTTGCGAGGGGCCACAAGATTGTTTCGGGCGGTACCGATAACCACTTGATGCTGCTGGATCTCATCGGCAAGGAATACACCGGGAAGGACGCCGATGCGGCACTCGGTGAGGCCTACATCACGGTGAACAAAAATGCCGTGCCCAATGACCCGCGTTCGCCCTTTGTGACCTCGGGCCTGAGATTGGGCACCCCTGCCATCACGACCCGCGGGTTTGGCGTGGAAGAGACCGAGCTGTTGACCGGTTGGATCTGCGATGTGTTGGCTTCTCTTGAGGAGGGCACATCAGAGCAGGTGATCCCGGCAGTCCGTGAGCAAGTAAAAGCGCTTTGCGCCACGTTGCCGGTCTACGCGCACTGAGGCGTTGGGCGTCGTTGGGACGCCCCCGATACCATGCACTGCCCCTTCTGCAGCACGGACGAAACCAAGGTCATCGACTCGCGTCTGGTGGCAGAGGGCGCTCAGGTGCGCAGGCGCCGTGAATGCCTGAGTTGTACCGAGCGTTTCACAACCTACGAAGCAGCGGAGCTGGTGCTGCCGCGCATTATCAAGCAAGACGGCAGCCGAGAGCCGTTCGACGAAGAGAAGCTGCGCTCAGGCCTGTTACGTGCACTGGAAAAGCGTCCTGTCTCCGTTGAGAGCATCGAAGCCGAGCTTGATCAAATCAAACATCGGCTGCGTGCCACCGGGGAGCGCGAGATCAAGTCGCTACAAGTCGGCGAGTCTGTGATGGAATCCCTCAAAGCGCTGGACCAGGTTGCCTATGTGCGGTTCGCTTCTGTGTATCGAAGCTTTCAGGACCTTGCCGAATTCAGAGACGCGATTGAATCACTGGAAGCCGAGCCGGCCGAAGGCGACTCGGCGTGAACGATGCGCAGGATCGCCGCTGGATGCAGCGCGCGATCGAACTGGGCCAGCAGGCACGCTACTGGTCGGCCCCCAACCCCCCGGTAGGCTGCGTGTTAGTCCGCGATGACCAGGAGATCGGCGCCGGTTTTACACAGCCCGCGGGTCAGGCCCACGCCGAGGTCATGGCCCTTAACGCTGCCGGTGACGCCACCGGTGCCACGGCCTACGTCACGCTCGAACCCTGCAGTCATCAAGGTCAGACAGGACCCTGCGCCAGTGCATTGATCGACGCCGGTGTAGCTCGGGTGGTAGTGGCGGTTGAGGATCCGAATCCACAGGTTGCCGGTAGTGGGATCGCGGCGCTGCGTGCTGCAGGGATCGAGGTCGATCTTGGAGAAGGCGCAGATCAGGTCGAGGCAGATCTCGCGGGCTTTCTGCTGCGCATGCGCCGCGGGTACGGCCGCATCACGCTGAAGATCGCGACGTCATTAGATGGGCGGACCGCCATGCCTTCAGGGGAGAGTCAGTGGATCACGGGCGAGGACGCGCGAGTGGATGTGCAGCGTCTGCGAGCAGAATCTGATTTGATGGTGACCGGTGTGGGCACCGTGCTGGCGGATGATTGCAGACTGACCCTGCGAGCAGATGAGTTGCCACTGGATGACGAGGATAAAGAGCGAGCCTTGGCGCATCCCCCGGCGCGTATGGTGCTCGATTCGAAGGGCCGCACGCCTGCTGACGCGCGGATTTTGGCAGGAGGCGAAACCACAGTCATTACCACTGAGAACATTTCGCTAAGTGAGCCAAGTCAGGTCGTCGTGCTTGGTGCGGATGCCCGGGGCCGCGTCGATATCGGTGCCTGGTTACAGCACCTCGGGGAGCAGAGTTTTAATGAAATCATGGTTGAGGCAGGTCCCACGCTATCGGGTGCGCTGCTGAAAGGGGGTTGGGTAGATCGGCTCATTATCTATCAGGCGCCCAAGTTGCTGGGTGATGACGCCCGCGCCATGGCGGCGATGAACTTCTCTGCGCTGACCGAGGCGCCGGAATTTGAGATCAATGAGGTGACCCGCATCGGCGAAGATCTGCGTATCATTGCCGCCCCGAAAGTGTAGCTCAGCGCGCAAGAGCCTCTCGCTAAACAACTGATTCAGGAGTCACTGTGTTTACAGGGATTATTCAAGCTATCGGACGTATCGCCGCGATTGAATCCGGCGAGAAAGACATCCGGCTGCACATCGAGACGGGCAAGTTGCCGCTTGCGGGCGTATCGCTGGGGGACAGTATCGCCACCAGCGGTGTTTGTCTCACCGTGACGGAGCTGCCGGGCGATGGCTTTTGGGCTGATGTGTCCCCCGAGACGCTCTCGCTGACGACATTGGGTGGCAAAGGCATTGGCGATGCGGTCAATCTGGAAACGTCGCTAACGCTCCAGACTGCACTCGGTGGACATCTGGTCAGCGGCCACGTCGACGGGGTGGGGCATGTTGAGCGCATTGTCGAGGATGCGCGCTTTTGGCGGGTGACGATCGCGGCGCCAGAAAACCTGGCGCGCTATATCGCCATGAAGGGCAGCATTTGCGTTGATGGCACCAGCCTTACGGTGAATCAGGTCGACGGCGCCAGCTTCGAACTCACGATCATCCCGCAAACCTGGGAAGAGACCGTTTTCAGCGACTACCAGACAGGCAGCCCGGTGAATTTGGAAGTCGATGTCATTGCACGCTATCTCGAGCGATTGATGCAATACGATCAGTCCCCGTCGGAGTCATAACGCTGTGACCGAGTATGCCGACATCGATAAAGTGCTCAGCGAGCTGCGACATGGCCACAGCTGTCTGCTGCTGAATGAGAACAGTGCGGGGGGCATGACGGGCTTTGTCGTGGTGGCGGCAGAGCACTGCGAGGCTGAGCACATTGCCTTTATGGCGCGTCAAGCTCGCGGATTGGTCTGTCTGGCGATGACCCCTCAGCGATGCGAGGAGCTGGAGCTCCCGCTGATGGTGGAAGGAGACGACTCGCTCTCGCCTTTCACGTTGTCGATCGAAGCCGCCACGGGTATCGATACGGGCATCTCGGCAGCGGATAGAGCGCGGACTGTTCGGGTAGCGGTAGATGAGGCCAGCCAAGCTTCTGATCTGGTGCAGCCGGGCCATATTTTCCCTATTGCTGCGGCCGCGGGGGGCGTGCTCACCCGCACCGCGCCAGCCGAGGCGGCGATGGATCTGGCGACTCTCGCCGGGCTTCTGCCATCGGCGGTGTTCACAGAAGTATTGGATAACGGCGGTGCTGTGGCGGATGCCGACTATTTGCTGGGCTTTGCCAATCAGCATCAGCTGGTGATGGGGCAGGTCTCTGATCTGGTGACTTACCGGCTCGCTAACCAGAAAACCATTCGCGCTGTGCGTGAGGGCACACTGCAAACCCGGCATGGCGTGTTCAGCGCCACCGCTTATCAAGACACGACTCAGGGCCGACTGCATGTGGCACTGACAAAGGGAGTAATCGATGCAGCCAAGCCTACCCTTGTGAGGGTGCACGTCACTTCAGTGTTCCGGGATCTGGTTGGAACGACCCTCGATGGCCATGCTTCATGGTCCTTCGATGCCAGCCTTAGAGCGATTGGGGAGTCAGAGAGTGGCGTATTGGTATTGCTCAGCAAGCCCGAGGCCACCGATGACCTGCTTCATGACATTGATCGCCTGTTCGGTGAGCCCGAGAGCGACAAAGCCGGCAGTCCGGATGCCTACAACCAGGTAGGGATGGGGGCACAAATTCTGCGTGACTTGGGTGTGGGTCAGATTCGCTTATTAGGAGCGCCACTCAAGTACAATGCGCTGGCGGGTTTTGGTCTTGAAGTCGTCGATTTTGTGGCGCCGCCAGACGCCGCTGAGTCGCACTGAGGAACACAGACCGATGTCGGGAAAAGGGATTGATAATTCAGCGTCGCAGGTACCGGGTAACGATGGCCGGTACGTCATTGTGATCACGCGCTGGAATGAGGAGATCGTCACCGGGCTGCTCAAGGGTGCCACACAGGCGCTGGCCAAGGCGGGTATTGAGGGTGAGCAGGTCGAGGTGGTGAGCGTGCCGGGTGCATTCGAAATCCCTCTGACCTGTCAGGCCGCCGCCCAAAGATCCGATTGCGACGCCGTGGTGGCGCTGGGAGCCGTTATTCGTGGTGGTACGCCTCACTTTGAATATGTTGCCGGCGAATGCACCCGCGGCATCGGTGAGGTAGCGCTGCGCACCGGCAAGCCGGTGGCTTTTGGCGTGCTGACGGTCGATACACTGGATCAGGCGCTCGAGCGTTCTGGAGACAACGAAGAAAATAAAGGCGCCGAGGCAGCCATGAGCGCGGTCGAGATGGTGAATCTCCTGCGAACGTTGCGCGACTGATGGGCCAGCCGAATGCTCTGGCTGCGCAGCGTCGCAAAGCGCGCCACTTTGGCCTGCAGGCTCTGTACCAGTGGACCTTATCGGGGGCCAGTGCGAGAGATATCGAGGCTGAATTTCGCGTCGATAACGACTTTCAGCACACCGATGGTGAGTATTTCAGCGCCGTTTTGAAGGGCGTGGTGAAAGACGTCGAGGCCCTCGAAGCCCTGTTCTCGCCTTCCCTTGATCGCAAGCTAGAAGAGCTCGACCCGATCGAGAGAAATCTGCTGCGCCTGGGCACCTTTGAATTGAGAGACCGCATCGATGTGCCTTATAAGGTCGTCATCAATGAAGCGGTCGCCCTGGCAAAAAAGTTTGGCGCCACCGACTCCCATCGTTACATCAATGGCGTGCTCGACAAGGTCGCCAGAGATCTGCGCACTGTGGAGCACGCGCAAGAGGGCTGATGTCAGATAGCGAATTCGACTTGATTCAGGACTTTTTTGCCGGATTGGATCAAGGCGCATCAGTTCGCTTGGGTATCGGTGACGATGCTGCCGCGCTCTCGCTGCCCGACGGACATCTCCTACACATCTCTACCGATACGGCGGTTGAGGGCGTGCATTTTTTGGCCTCGCTCTTGCCGGCCGATGTGGCATACCGAAGCGTGATGGCGGCCGCCAGCGATTTGGCGGCTATGGGGGCCGCACCTCAGTCCTTGTTGCTTGCTCTGACGGCGCCGGAAGCCGATCGGGTTTGGTTGGAGGGCTTTTCCCGAGGACTCGCTGAGGTCTCGCGCGAAATAGGGGCGCCTTTGGTGGGGGGTGATACGACGCGAGGACCGCTGAGCCTGACGGTCACCGTGCTCGGCTCGACGCCTGCAGATCAGTATCTGACGCGCGCGGGCGCGCAACCAGGCGATCGCCTCTGTGTCAGCGGCACGCTAGGCGATGGGGCAGCAGGTCTTGCGGTGCTCAGCGGGGAGCTTGCTGTTGATGAGTCGGCGGCGGCGTTTTTGACGATGCGATATGCAAGACCTGTGGCGCGTCTGGCACTGGGGCAAACGCTAAGAGACTGCGCGACGTCCTGTATTGATCTCTCTGACGGACTCTTGGCAGATGCCGCGCATATCGCCTCGGCCAGTGGTGTCGGGCTCGAAATCGACAGCGCACTGTTGCCACTGTCCCAGGCACTCAGGTTATCGGCGGATCTTGATCAGAGTCTGGATTGGGCGCTGGCAGGCGGCGATGACTACGAGTTGCTGTTCACGCTACCCGACAACATGCCCTTGCCGGATGGCTGTACGGAAATGGGTCGAGTTGTCGCGGGAAGCGGGATAAGCTGTGATCGAACCCCGGAGCGCATCGGCTATGACCACTTCCGCCGCTGATCACGACGATCCCACCAAGGCAACGATTACCGATGTCGCGACACTGATCGCAAGCGGCGCCGGTGCCGGGCTGTCGCCGGTCGCGCCCGGTACGGCGGGCAGCATTGTCGCTACGGCATTGTTGGGCTTCTTGTTAGATATGCCGGTGATCTGGCACTGGTGGGGGTGGCTCGGGCTCACTGCTTTGGCGGTGTGGTCATCCAAACGCGCCGGCGCCGCTTGGGGGGTGATCGATCACCCTGCGATCGTGATCGATGAGTTTGCAGGCTTGTGGCTAGCGGCGCTTATCCCCATGAGTGTTTTAACGTTTGATTTGCCCGGTATGGCTCTCCTGGTCGGGTCGCTACTGCTGTTCCGGCTGTTCGATATCGTGAAACCGTGGCCGGTCAGCGCCTTGGAGCGTGGCGTTCCGGGTGCATGGGGCGTCGTGCTGGATGATGTGGCGGCCGGTGCTATGGCCGGCGGGTGTATGACCGCGGTGCTGATGGCGATGGCGGCCAGCTAGTCAGAGTTCAGCGTCGGGTCCGCCTGCTTGCGCCGCAACCCATTAAGCTAACCGTGTTGCCGCCACTGTAGTGAATGGATTGGCCACTGTTTAAAAGCAACTTGAACTGTGAGACTACGTGTTCCGGTGAACCATTTTGCGGGCCAGGGCTCGTAGAGGCTCCGCGGCCTCCCCGAATTCAGCCAGCGCGTCGAGCGCCTCCTTGAGTAGCGCGTCGGCCTCCTGTTCCGCTCCCTCCAGACCCAGTGTGCTGACATAGGTGGATTTTTCCGCCCGCTCGTCCTTCCCCGCCGTTTTGCCCAGTGAGGCGCTATCACCCGTGACGTCGAGCACATCGTCGGTGACTTGAAAGGCAAGACCGATCGCTTTGGCAAATCGCACCAGCGCCTCGCGCTGCGAGCGGGTCGCGCCGCCGCAGATGGCGCCGACCTCCGCTGCCGCAGAGATGAGCGCACCGGTTTTAAGACTGTGTATGTCCCTTAGTGCGCTCACAGGGACGGCTTGATGTTCAGCAGCCAGATCGAGTGCCTGACCACCGACCATGCCATGAAAGCCGACGGCTTTGGTGACCACCCCGATCATGTCTAGTCGTTGCTCGGCGCTTAAAGCCTCAATTTCAGTGAGCCGCTGAAAGGCCGCGGCCTGCAGGCCATCTCCGGCAAGAATGGCCGTCGCCTCGTCGAAGGCGCAGTGCAAGGTGGGCTGTCCTCGCCGGAGGTCATCGTCGTCCATCGCCGGGAGATCATCGTGCACAAGTGAGTAGGTGTGGAGTAACTCGATCGCCTCGCCCGCCATGACGGCAGCGGGGACGCTTCCCCCCGAGACCAGCTCGGCGCTGGCGACGGTTAAGCGGCTGCGTAGCTGTTTACCGGGGTGCTGCGCGAGATAGTCGAGCGCGTCGGCAAGTTTCGGGTCAGGGCAGCTCAGCCAGGCGAAGGGTTCCATAACGGGCTCAGGCTTCGTCTGACGCCTCATCCTCGTCGAGCAGCGATCCGTCCGCGGCCACCTGCACGACGCGTTGCTCCGCAGACTCAAGAATTTTTTGAATGTTGCCGCTCAGCTTGACGCCTTTCTCGTAAAGCACCAGTGCCTCTTCCAGCTCAATTTCCGGATCTTCCAGTTGCTCCACCAGTTCACTCAGCTCGTTCATTTGCTCGGTGATGCTGGGTGATGATGCCGCTTTACTCGATTTGGCCACGGGTCAGTGCCTTGCAGATGTCAGAGGTTATAGGGCTTGTTGGCTGGTCGTGGCCGGCGCCGTGCTGTGTGCCACCGCGATGATGTTGTCGGCGGTCAGCCCCGCCAGTTGCCGGCACTCACCTTGTCCGGCATGCGCGATAAAGGCGTCGGGGATCCCCACGTGGCGTAATTGGCACATGACACCCGCGTTGGCGAGGAACTCGGCGACGCCGCTCCCCGCGCCACCCGCTACGGCGTTTTCCTCCAAGGTGATCAGCAGATCATGCTGCTCCACCAGAGAGAGAGTCATTGCCTCATCGAGGGGTTTCACCCAGCGCATGTCGACCACGGTTGCGCCCAATGCTTCAGCAGCAGCCATCGCTTGATCCAGCAGTGCCCCGAAATTCAGAATGGCGATGCCGTTACCTTTTCTCACCACTTCGGCTTTGCCGATTGCCATCGTGGGGAGTCCTGCAGCGATCGCAATGCCCGTGCCTTCCCCGCGTGGGTAGCGAACCGCCGAGGGTCCTTCATGGAGCCAGGCACTTTGCAGCATTTGCCGGCACTGATTTTCGTCGCTGGGTGCGCCGATCACCATATTGGGGATGCAACGCAAATAAGAGAGGTCGAAGGTCCCGTGATGTGTGGGCCCGTCCTGACCTACGAGACCTGCGCGATCAATGGCCAGGGTGACGTCCAGGCCCTGCAGGGCGACATCGTGTATCAGCTGATCGTAGCCGCGCTGCAAAAAGGTCGAGTAAATGGCGAGCACCGGCTTGAGGCCATCGCAGGCCATACCCGCAGCCAGCGTTACCGAGTGCTGTTCAGCAATCGCGACATCGTAAAAGCGCTCGGGAAATGACTTGGCGTACTGCACCATGCCTGATCCCTCACACATGGCGGGGGTAATGCCCACCACCCGGTCGTCTTGTGCTGCAAGATCGCACAGCCATTGTCCGAAGACGTCCTGATATTTGGGTGCCTTGGGTTTGGCTGGTACCGCCGACTTGGCTGTCTTGGCCGGTTCCAGCTTGTTGATCGCGTGGTAGCCAATGGGGTCTCGCTCCGCCGGGGCAAAACCCTTTCCTTTGACGGTGCGAATGTGCAGGAATTGAGGCCCTTTGAGGTCAGCCATGACCTTGAGCGTGTTCACCAGCTGCGGCAGGTCATGACCATCGAGTGGCCCAATATAGTGCCAGCCCAGCTCTTCGAACATGGTGCCCGGTGCCACCATACCCTTCATATGTTCTTCCGTCTTCTTAGCCAGATCCCAGGCGCCGCGAACATGCTCAAGAATCTTTTTGGAGCCCTCCCGCAGTGCGGTGTAGGTCTTGCTGGCCCAGATCTTAGCGAAATAGGTCGCCAGTCCGCCGGTGGTGTGCCCAATCGACATTTGGTTGTCATTTAGGATGACGAGCATGTTGGGGCGTTCATGGCCCGCGTGCGCCAGCGCCTCAAAAGCCATGCCGCCAGTGATCGCGCCGTCTCCAATGACGGCAACGACCTTGCGGTCGATGCCCTGTTTCTGTGCCGCCAGGGCCATACCCATCGCCGCGGAGATGCTGGTCGAAGAGTGGCCCACGCCGAAGGTGTCGAAAGGGCTCTCGGCGCGCTTGGGAAACCCTGACAGGCCATCGAGCTGTCGCATGCTGTTCATGCGATCGCGCCGTCCGGTCAGAATTTTGTGGGGGTAGGTTTGGTGCCCGACATCCCACACGATGCGATCGTGGGGGGTATTGAAAACATGGTGCAGCGCCACCGTCAGTTCGACGACACCCAGCCCAGCACCAAAATGTCCGCCGGTGCCTCCTACAGAGTAGAGCAGGTCGTGTCGAAGCTCTTCGGCCAACTGCACCAGTTCGTGACTTTGCAGCTGTGAGAGTGCGTCGAGATCAGTCGATACGCCATCGAGTAGCGGCGTATGGGGTCTGGTTGTCGGCAGCTCTTCAATCATGCCAACGATCATACCCCAAGTTTTGTTTTCGGCGCCGACTTAAATCAGGTGGGGTCGAACTGCTTTCTCAAGCGTTCCAATGCTTTGCGTTCATGTTTACCCGGGCGCTGTGAGGGCCTTGCTAGCGTGCCTGCAGCTTTGCGCGCTTGTGCGGCGCGGGTGCGTCTCTCGACACTCGTCTCGGTTTCTTGGTAAAGGGTTTGGGCGATCGGCGCCGCCCGCCGTTGCTCGCTAGTCGCGATGACTGTGACCTCGCGCTCATCCCAACCCTGGCGAATGCGCAAGATGTCTCCCGGGGCCACTTCTCGCGACACTTTCACCTTTTGTCCGGCGAGCTGGACCTTGCCCCCTTCGATAGCCGACTTGGCCAGTGACCGGGTCTTAAAAAAACGCGCGGCCCACAACCACTTATCGATCCGGACTTTGCTGGTGCCCTGTTCGCTATCAGTCAATGTTCGGCAATCCGCTGAGGATTTCCTCAAAGTGGTGGATGGCGGGGAATCGCGTATCGACCCGCGGGGGCAGCGTCGAGTCGGGTTGCCGCAAGGTGATCAGATGCGCCACACCAAATTCCTGTGCCGAATCGAGCACATATTCAGAGTCGTCCATAAACAGCGTTCGGTCGGGGTCAAAGGGGCGATCTTGAATGAGGCTGCGCCAGAAAGTGGGCGTTTCTTTTGGTGCGCCGTAATCATGTGAGCTGATCATCACATCGAACCACTGAGCCAAAGGCAGACGCTCTGCTTTCATCTTCAGGGTCAAAGGGTGCGCGTTGGTGATCAGGACCACGTCGAGATGGCTCGCTTGAAGATGTCGCAGGAAGGTCTCTGCCTGGGGCCGCCAGCGGATGCCTTCCGCGAAGTGCGCCTTGATCGCCGGAATATCGAGCTCCAGCCTCTCGCCCCAGAAGTCGAGGCAATACCAATTCAGTTTGCCACGCTCACCTGCGAACACGGGTGCCAGCGTCTCCTGACTGGTTTGGACGTCGAGGCCGCGTTGCTGGCCCCACTCACCCGGGATCACGGTGCCCCAAAAATGATTGTCGAACTCGAGATCAAGGAGCGTGCCGTCCATATCCAGCAAAATGGTGTCGAGTTGTGACCAGTCCACCGCTTCGACCGAGAGACTGGAGGCCACAGTTAAGGCCATCGGGTGCTACCCTGTTAGGATGAATAGTCGTCACTATAGCGGCAACCCCGGCCTCGATGCGATGCTCGAGGACGCAGAGTTGTCCTTGCCCGACCTGATTACTGCGCTGAGAGCGCTCGCAGCAGACGCCTCGCGGTGCATTCTCGATCTTTACGCGATTGTCGGTGAGGTGGCGGTGAGCCAAAAGTCAGACGCCAGCCCCGTGACCGAGGCTGATCACGCGTCGCATCGGCTGATCTGTCAGGCCCTGCAGTCACTGACGCCCAATATCCCGATTCTCTCCGAGGAGTCGACGCTGGAGCAGCTGATTGGCCGGCGTGATTGGCCAGTGTGCTGGATGATTGACCCACTCGATGGCACTAAAGAGTTTCTCGAGGGCACCGGGGAATTCACGGTAAATATCGCACTGATCGTTGAGGCGGAGGCGGTGCTGGGGCTGATCGCTGCGCCCAATCGAGACCATCTGGATCTGGGTGTGCCCGACTGGGGCGCAAGGCGTTATCCATTGTTCTCGGAAGAGGAGGGTGAGGACTTGAATGCACGCTCTCTCGACCCAGCCGCGCAGCTGGTCATGTCCGCCAGTGCGCGCCATCGCGAGGAGCGGGTGCAGATGATGCTCACGCGCCTGGCCGAGCTGGCTCAGGGTGCCCAGCGCCTCGATGCGGGTAGCGCCCTGAAGTTTTGTGACGTGGCATCGGGTAGCGCCGATGTGTATCCGCGCACCTCGCCCTGTTACGAGTGGGATTTGGCGGCGGGGGATGCGCTGGTGCGCGCCGCAGGGGGCAGTGTGACCACCCTCGAGGGTGCACCGATTCGATATAACCAGTGGGACAGCTTGAAGGCGCCCAAGTTTGTCGCGGCCGGTGACAGCGAGGTCAATTATCTTGAGCGGATCCCGGATCCTGATCTCTGACGGGTTGCTTTCGATGGGTTACCGGCGGCTGCTTGGCATTGTGCCCGCCGGTCATTGAGATTCGCTTGTCAGCGTGGCCAAACCCCAGTTAGATTTCCCGTGGGGCAGGTGCGAGGTATGGCATGACAGAGCGTGTTGGACCAGATCAGTCGGCGGCGAACGAGGATCTCTCGCCCGCGGAGCGTCTGGCTGTCATGCAAACCCAGCACCGCACCCTCGATCAGAAAATTATCGAACTGCAATCTCGGCCGTGGCAAAACCAGCTGCTGGTGCAGCGTCTCAAAAAAGAAAAGTTGCGGCTCAAGGAATCGATCGAGAGACTCAAGGACGAGATCATTCCGGACCTCAACGCCTGAGCGTCACTCGACCTCACGGCCCTCCAGTTCAAGTAATGCGACTTTGATATTGAGCCCCCCGGTGAAGCCCGTGAGGGTGTGATCACTGCCGATGACCCGATGGCAGGGCACAATGATCGGAAGTGGGTTGCGCCCCACGGCACCACCGGTGGGCCTCGCAGACTGAGGCCGGCCGATTGCCCGCGCAATGTCGGCATAGCTCACCGTCTCACCGTAGGGTATGGCAATCAGCACTTGCCATACCGACTCCTGAAAGGCGGTGCCATGCCAATCCAGTGGCACAGAGAATGTTCTCAGCTGCCTTGCGAAGTACGCTCTCAGCTCCCGCTTGGCCAGCTTGAGAATGCTGTTGCTGGCCATTTTTCCCGCCATGGGTTTTGGTCGATTGGGAAATCGAACGCTGTTGAGCCCGCGCTCGCTCGCCTCCAGCGTCAGGGTGCCAAGCGGGGTATCGAGGGTGTCGTAAAAAAGGCTCAAGGGGCGGTGTCCTGTGGCAGTGAGGCTTGTGCCGGGGTCAGCAACAACCCCGCGCACAAAAGGAGCGTTAATAACTCAAGCGCATCTGAGATCTGCAGTATGTGATCCACCGACAGCAGGCCGGGTAGCGAAACGCTGCACAGCAGCGCTGTGAGCACCACGCTCAGTCGCCGGGTGCCCATTAAGCCCAGTGCCAGCAGGACGAACAGCACGCCACGGCCCGCGGTGGTCAAACTGTCTTGTGATAGCGGTTGTGTCCAGAGCTGGGCGATCAACAGTCCTCCGAGCACCAGTGCGAGGATCATGGCGAGCAGACGGAGCCGCTCTTTGGTTTGCGATGGAGCATCGGACATGCGGTATCAACTGATAAGGCGCCTGAGGTCGCGTCATGATGACAGGTATCACGGTGGGGCAGTAGATCATGGGGTTGATATGGGCTCGAGTGGCGCAAACGACCCAGGCGAAAAGACAGAGACCTTGGCCCACAGACAAAAGAACCGGCGCTCTGAAGGTATAGTGGCGGCTATGACCCTGACACCGCTTAATGCCAACGCCATCGTCGACGCATTGTCAGCACCTGCCGCGG
>CBFHIW010000032.1:0-30839 GCA_965656065.1 Luminiphilus sp.
AGGTCGTTTGCGGGTCGTTGCCACCGATGGTCACCGCCTCGCTTTGGCAACCGGACCGGCTTTGGTCGAGGCCGCTGACACAGGGGTCATCATTCCGCGCAAGGGCGTGCTCGAGCTGTCGCGTCTGCTGGATGGCAGCGCGCCCCTCGAGCTCGCAATTGGCACCAATCACATCCGCGCTGCCAATGAACAGTTTACTTTCATATCCAAGCTTGTTGACGGCAAGTTCCCCGATTATGAGCGCGTAATCCCGAAAAATGCCGACAAATCGGTGATTGGGGAGCGCGGCGAGCTGAAGCAGGCGTTCACGCGCACCGCGATTCTGTCGAATGAGAAATATCGCGGGGTTCGGCTCAAGTTGTCGGATAACAACCTCGACATCACAGCGAACAACCCTGAGCAGGAGCAGGCCGAGGAAGTGGTGGGTGTCCAATACAGTGGCGGTGAGCTGGAAATTGGTTTCAATGTCAGTTATTTGCTCGATGTCTTATCGGTGTTGGAGCAGTCTCAGGTCCGGCTATCTCTGTCAGACGAGGCGAGCTCGGCGTTACTTGAAAACGCGGAGGCGCCGGCGGAAGGTGAGCCTGAGCGACTTTATGTCGTGATGCCCATGCGGCTCTGATCACCACCCTACCCGCTTCAGTGCTGAAGCACATCACCATCGAAGGCGTCAGGAATTTGGCGCACGTTCAGGTGGCCCTGCCTGCTGGCGCTACGGTTTTGTTTGGCGCCAACGGCTCAGGAAAAACAAGCTTCCTTGAGGCGATCCACTTGCTGGCCGTGGGTCGCTCTTTCCGCACGCATCAATCAAAACCTGTGATTCAGCACGGTATGGCGCATTGCCGGGTCGTGGGCGAGGTGCAGCGTGGTGGGCGCGCAACGATGATGGGGCTCGAAAAACATCGTGATGGTGGTGTGAAGGCGCGGGTCGGCGGTGAAAACGTGCCGTCGTTATCTGAATTGGCGTTGCACCTCCCCTTGGTGTTGTTGGACACCGAGGGATTGGGCATTGTCACGGGCCCACCTGAGGGTCGCAGGCGCCTGTTGGACGGCACTTTGTTCCACGTGGAACAGGGGTTTCTGTCCCAGTGGAAACGCTATGCGTTGGCTGTTCGACAGCGTAATAGCGGGTTGCGCCGTGGTATACTTGGCAGCGATAGCGCGTGGCGCCAGGAGATCGCAGATACCGGGACGGTGCTGACGCAGCAGCGGCAGGCGGTGGCTGAGAAGCTCGCTCATGAGCTGGCCAGATTGGCGCCCGCCCTCTCCGATGATTTGGCGGGCCTTGAGGTGGTTTTTCGCGCTGGCTGGGACCAAAAGTTGTCGCTGTTCGAGGCGCTGGAGCGCACTGCGGAGAGTGACAGTGCTCAAGGGTTTACTCAGGTCGGCCCGCATAGGGCTGACTTACGGTTAATGCGCGACGGCGTGCTGGCGGCTGAAGTGCTGTCGCGAGGCCAACTAAAGCTGGCGTTAGTCGCGCTCAAGTTGGTTCAGGGGGTGCTGATTGAGGAGGCCTCCTCATTGCCACCGCTTTATTTGGTGGACGACTTGCCGGCGGAGTTGGACCGGGAACACTGCGCCAGGGTGTGCGAGCAACTGGGCGCCGGGCGTCAAGTGATATTAACTGCGGTGGATCGTGCGCCGCTGGAGGCCGCCTGGGGCGAGAAACCGCTCAACTTGTTCCACGTGGAACAAGGCCAGGTGCTGCCGGCGTGATCGGGTTGACCCGGGAGCCGAGCGCCGTGTTGAGGAAAGATTTCATTTCATTGTTGAGTGGGGCTACATGTCAGACGAAAACATAGCGAACCCAGAGTCAGGGGATTACGATTCCTCCAGCATCAAGGTGCTGAAGGGCTTGGATGCCGTGCGCAAGCGGCCCGGAATGTACATCGGGGACACCGACGACGGCACCGGCCTGCACCATATGGTGTTTGAGCTGGTGGACAACAGCATTGACGAGGCGTTAGCCGGCCACTGCAGCCAAATAGACGTCACTATTCACCCTGACGAGTCAGTGACGGTGGCCGACAATGGCCGCGGCATTCCTACCGAGCAGCACGAGGAGGGGGTTTCTGCCGCCGAAGTCATCATGACGGTGCTGCATGCTGGCGGTAAGTTTGATGACAATACCTACAAGGTGTCGGGCGGTCTCCACGGTGTGGGCGTTTCGGTGGTCAACGCCCTGTCATCTACTTTGCAGCTTACGATTCGCCGCAAAGGCGAGTTGTTTGAACAGACCTACGCGCACGGTGTTCCTGAGACGCCGTTAACGGTTGTTGGCGAGACCAGCGAGACGGGCACTGCCGTGCGGTTCACGCCCTCACCAGAGACGTTTAGCAATATTGCCTTTCACTACGATGTGCTGGGAAAGCGGTTGCGCGAGCTGGCTTTTTTAAACAGTGGCGTTCGCATCTTCCTCAAGGATGAGCGCTCCGGTGAAGAAGAGCTGTTCGCCTACGAGGGCGGTTTGCGCGCCTTCGTCGAGTTTTTGAATCAGAGCAAGACGCCTATCGCCAAAGTTTGCCACTTTCAGGCAGAGGCCGAGGAGGGGGTCGAGGTCGAGGTGGCCTTGCAATGGAATGATGGATTCCAGGAAGGCCTTTACTGTTACACCAACAATATTCCGCAGCGAGACGGCGGCACACACCTGGCGGGTTTTCGCGCTGCCCTCACCCGCTGCTTAAATAATTATATTGAAAAAGAAGGACTTGCGAAAAAAGCCAAGGTTTCAACCACTGGCGATGACGCGCGAGAAGGCCTCACGGCTATCGTGTCGGTGAAGGTGCCCGATCCCAAGTTTTCCTCGCAAACAAAAGACAAATTGGTGTCCAGCGAAGTGAAGGGTGCGGTGGAGCAGGCAATGAACCAGTTCTTTAGCGACTTCCTGATGGAAAACCCAGCCGATGCCAGACTGGTGGTCGGAAAAATGATCGACGCCGCGCGAGCCCGCGAGGCGGCGCGTAAGGCGCGCGAAATGACTCGCCGCAAAGGCGCGCTCGATATTGCCGGCCTGCCCGGCAAATTGGCGGACTGCCAGGAGCGCGATCCGGCGCTGAGCGAGTTGTACCTGGTGGAGGGTGATTCTGCAGGTGGCTCTGCAAAGCAAGGCCGTAATCGAAAATTCCAGGCCATCTTGCCGCTCAAAGGCAAGATTTTGAATGTAGAGAAGGCGCGCTTCGACAAAATGTTGAGCTCCGCAGAGATCGGCAATCTTGTGACCGCGCTGGGCTGCGGCATTGGTAAAGACGAGTTTGATCCAGACAAGCTCCGATATCACCGCATCATTATCATGACGGATGCGGATGTAGATGGATCGCATATTCGTACGCTGTATTTGACCTTCTTTTTCCGGGAGATGCGGGAGCTCATCGATCGGGGGCATGTCTATATCGCGCAGCCCCCGCTCTACAAACTGGCGCGTGGTAAGCAAAGTCGGTACCTCAAGGACGAAGCTGCCCTGATAGAATATTTGACGCAGTCGGCGCTCGAAGAGGCGGCGATCTTCACCAACGCCGAGGCGTCACCGTTGGCGGGTGAGGCACTGTCTGAACTGGTCTCGTCATATCAGGCTGTTGCTTCCGACGTCGAACGGCTCGCCCGGGTGTACCCGCGGGACGTGCTCTGGCCAATGATGGCAGTGCCGTCGTTGGCGATTGAAGATTTGGCAGATGAGGGCGCGGTTCAGGCATTTGCGACGGCGCTGAGTGAGCGCTTACTTACACCACAGGATAAGTCAGTGCAGTACGAGGTCTTCGTGCGACAGGATCCAGAGCGCGGGTTTTACTACCCCGTAGTGCGTCGCACTGCCCACAGTGTTGCGACGGATACCGTGTTGAGCCGGGGCTTTTTTGCCTCGCCGGAGTATCTGGCGTTGCGCGCCGTGGGTGAGCGTCTCGATGGCCTCATTGGGGCAGACGGCTTTTTTCAGCGCGGAGAGAAGCGTCACGAGACCCAAGACTTTGCCGCCGGTCTGGACTGGTTGCTGGCGGAGGCGAGGAAAGGCTGCACGATTCAGCGCTACAAAGGCCTCGGTGAGATGAACCCCGAACAACTCTGGGAGACCACGATGGACCCGGAAGCCCGCCGCATGCTGCAGGTCACCGTCGCAGATGCATTCCTGGCCGACCAAATGTTTTCAACGCTGATGGGAGATGACGTGGAGCCGCGGCGGGAATTTATCGAACAAAACGCGTTGGCAGTCGCCAACCTCGATATCTGACAGCCAGCCGTTACTCGCTATCTTTTGGGGAGAGCTGATCGTCTTTGACGTCTTCGAGCCTTGCGGTTTCCACGTCAGGCTCGATCGGCGCTAGGGCATCGGGAAACGATTTGTTGGCGCGCTGGGACAGCGACCGAAATCGTGACACTTTGCCCAGTAGACCTTGCTTGCCTTGGGTCGCTTTGACCACGTCATTGTATTTGTTGGCGGTGGTCGAAATGGAAGTGCCGAGAGCATAGAGCCGGTCACCCAAAAGGCAGACGGTGTTATAGATGTCTCCTGCCCGCTCACTGATTTCCCGTGCTTCCCGATTGCTGTGCTCGATCATCCATAGATTGGCGACGGTCCGGAGAATCGGCATCAGCGTGGTGTGGGAGACCAACACCACATTTTTCTGGTACCCGTGGTTAAACAGCTCTCGCTGGCTACGCATCACTTCGATGTAAGCCGGCTCTACCGGCATGAACATCAGTACAAAATCGGGACTCTCCATTCCCGGCAGGTTCGCATAGTCCTTGGCTGACAGCGCATCGATATGGTTTCTCACAGCCTTTGCATGTGCTTCCAGCGCACTGTTCCGCTCAGCATCGGTTTCAGCTGTCACGGCCCGCTCGTAGTCGACCAGTGACACTTTGCTATCGATGACCAGGTTTTTCCCCTCGGGTAACCGAATGACAAAATCAGGCAGGTGACGATCACCTTGCTCATCCCTGATGGTGACTTGTGCATCGTAGTGCTCACCCCGCTGAAGACCAGCGAGCTCGAGGGTTTTTTCCAGCTGGGCCTCACCCCAGTTACCCACCAGCTTTTTGTCGCCTTTGAGCGCGCGGGTCAGGTTTTGTGCCTCGCCCGACATGGACACACCCACCGACTCGAGATGTTTGATCTGCTCGCCCAGCGATGCGCTGTTGCGCACCATATCGGTATGCACCTGATTGACTCGCGTTTGAAACTGATCAATTTTTTCTGCGAGCGGCTTCAACAGGCTATCGAGGCTTTTTTGATTAGTGGTCTCCAGCGCCTTGCCAGATGATGCGAGCAGTTTTTGGCCGATCACCTCTAATTCAGCGCGAAGCGTGGTGCGGGATTCTTCCACCCATTTCATTTGGTTCTGATGATGGGCATCGCGTTCAGAAAGAGTGGCATCTTGGGCGCTGAGCTGCGCCTTTACCGAGGACAACTCCTGCTGCAGTGTCGTCAGCTCAGATTCAAGGGCCTGATTGCGCTCGACAGCCAGGGCTGCGGCGGTTTTTTGGGCGATGGCCTCTGATTGTGCTGCCGTCAGTTCCTGTCGTCGCTTTTGCAGTTGCAGCAAGCTCAGTAGCAAGCCCGCTCCGCTGGCCGCCGCCAACCCCAACCAGAACAGCGGCTCACCGGTCATTCAGCCGCCGATGACAGCAACGCCAGATCAGCGACCTGTGTAAACAGTGCTCGCAAACCACCGAGAAGCCGCAACCGATTCAAGCGTTCGGCAGGGTCCTCCGCATTGACCATGACGCCGTCAAAAAACGCGTCTACAGGTCCGCGGAGTTGGGCGAGCTCATCGAGGGCGCTTTGATAGTTTTGATCTGCCAGAAGCGGTCTTAGTGTCGACCCGACCCGGCTGACCGCTTCGTGCAGTGCGTGCTCGGCCTCATGGACGAAGAGGTTGGGGTCGGCGGGTGTGCCGTCGAGTTCGTCAGCTTTTGCCAGAATATTGGCGACCCGTTTATTGGCCGCGGCGAGATGTTCGGCCGTTTCGGTTTTGGCAAAAGCGCTCAGCGCATGGACACGCAGATTGATGTCAAACAGGTCAGTCGCGCCTGCCGCCAGCGCTGCCCGCACCACGGAGATATGAATCCCGTCGTCGTCGTACCAGTTACCCAGCCGCTCGGTGATGTATTGCGACACCACGTCTGGGGTATCCGGAGACAGCTCAGCGGTATGTTGCTCGACTGCTGCCTGCAACAGCTCGGTGAGAGAGAGCGGCTTTTCAAGGTTGATGAGCATCCTGACCACAGCCAGCGACGCCCTGCGGAGCGCAAAGGGATCTTTAGAGCCGGTAGGGGGCTCACCAATGCCAAAAATCCCGACCAATGTGTCTAGGCGGTCCGCCAACGCGACGGCGGTTGCCTCGGGAGATGGCGGCAATTCATCTCCGGCAAACCGGGGGTAATAGTGGTACTCAATGGCCTCGGCTACCCCGGCAGGTTCGTCATCATGGCGCGCATATTCTGCACCGGCGATACCCTGTAGCTCGGGGAACTCGAGCACCATTTCCGATACCAGGTCGCACTTGCTCAGCTCGGCTGCTCTGACCGTGGTCGCCTCGTCGGCGCCGATCGCGCTTGCCAGTTGTTTGGCGATAGCAACGATGCGATGGGTCTTGTCCAGCAAGCTTCCCAAATGGTGTTGGAACACAACGCTGCCCAACCGCTCCTGTCGCGAGATGAGCGGCGACTGCTTGTCGTTCGCAAAAAAGAAGGCCGCGTCGCTCAACCGGGGCCGGATCACGCGCTCGTTGCCAGAGACAACCTGTTCTGGCTGCTGGCTCTCAATGTTGGCGACAGTGATAAAGGCGGGTAGCAAAGACCCGCTGCTCGCATCGTTGAGATGAAAGTACTTTTGATGGGTCTTCATGGCCGAGATCAGCGCCTGGGCGGGGACAGCCAAAAACGCTGGATCGAAGCTGCCTCGTAAAGCTGTTGGCCACTCCACAAGGCCTGTGACTTCATCCAACAGGTCTTCAGACAGCGCCACGGCCTCGCCCGTGCTCGCCAGTCCAAGGACTTGTTCTGCGATCAGTGTGCGTCGCTCGTCCTGATCGACCAGCACCCGTGCCTCGCGTAGGGCATCTCGATACGCTGCGGGGGAGCTGATGGCTACGGGCGCGTTGTGATGAAAGCGATGGCCACGACTTTCCCGGCCGCTCTCAAGTCCGAATAGTTGAAGTGGCAGGACATCATCTCCAAGCAGTAAAACCAGCCACTGCACCGGGCGAAGAAACTCGTCGCGGGACCGACCCCACCGCATGCGCTTTGACACAGGTATGCCGGCAACGGCAGTGGCGATAATGTCTGGAATCACCTCGGCAGCCCGCGCGCCTTTTTGTGAGACGTGGGCGGCGATACGCTTCACGCCCTGTTCCTCAACGACGATCAGGTCGTCTGCAGAGACGCCTTGTTTGCGGGCAAAACCCTCTGCGGCCTTGGTCCACGCACCGCTATCATCTTTGGCTGCAGAGACGGGCGGCCCCACCACCTGATGTTCGCTATCGGGACCTTTGATGGCGACGTCTTCAACCCATACTGTCAGGCGTCGCGGCGTTGAAAACGCCTGCGCTTTTGCGAAGGGCAGGCCGGCTTCGGTCAGGCCATCGCTCACGCCCTGACACAAAGCGGTGGCCATGGTCGAGATCTCACCCGCAGGCAATTCCTCGGTGCCCAGTTCGAACAAGAGGTCGGCGGTGCTCATGATTTGTCACCCGCAGCCGCTTCCAGTTGCGCCAGCGCGGCAGCGGCCAGGTCGGGGTCAGCTTGCGGAAAGCCGAGCGCACCTCGCGCGGCCACATAGGCCTCGGCAGCCGCCCGCGCCAACGCGCGGACGCGCAAGACGTAGCGCTGTCGCTCTGTCACACCAATCGCATGACGCGCATCGAGCAGATTGAATGTGTGAGATGCCTTCATCACGTGCTCGTAGGCGGGCAGTGGCAACTGCCTTTCTGCCAGTCGCATCGCTTCGCGCTCACAGAACTCGAACTGGGAGAACAGGTAGTCGACATCAGCCTCAACAAAGTTAAAGGTCGACATTTCCACCTCGTTCTGGTGGTAGACATCGCCATAGGTGACCGGCCCTGAAGGGGTGTTTGCCCAGACGAGGTCGTAGACCGACTCGACACCCTGCAGGTACATCGCGATGCGTTCCAGACCGTAGGTCAGCTCACCGGTAACGGGGTGGCACTCGAGCCCGCCGGCCTGTTGAAAATAGGTGAACTGACTGACTTCCATGCCGTTCAACCACACCTCCCAACCGAGGCCCCAGGCGCCCAGCGTGGGCGATTCCCAGTTGTCTTCGACAAAACGGATATCGTGAACCAGCGGGTCGATGCCCAGCGCAAACAGGCTGCCGAGGTAAAGATTCTGGAAATCGGCCGGGGAAGGCTTCATGACCACCTGAAATTGGTAGTAGTGCTGCAGGCGATTGGGGTTTTCGCCATATCGACCGTCAGCGGGGCGCCGACTGGGCTGGACGTAGGCCGCGTTCCAGTTTTCGGGGCCGAGCGCGCGCAAGAAGGTGGCGGGATGGAAGGTGCCGGCACCCACTTCCATGTCCAGAGGTTGTAGCACCACGCAGCCGTGTTGAGCCCAGTAGTCCTGCAACCGCAGAATAACCTCTTGAAATGTTGCAGGCGCCACGAAGTACAACCTAAAGTCGTTGAGAGCGGTTAGTATAACTGCGTTGCCCGCGCCATAATCACTTTTCCAACACTGACCCCGTCAAATTCCCCTTAACGTATGCCTGCATCGCCCAAACCCCTCTGGTTGGAGTGGACTGTCATTTTGCTCATCAGATTGATGATCCTGGTGACGCGCCTCATGCCACTTGGTTGGGCACGCGCCTTGGGTAGAGCGGTCGGGGCCGGTCTTTATCATTTCAACGGCCGGATGCGGCGTGTAGCCATTCGCAATCTTGAGCTGGCGTATCCCGAATGGACGCCCAGCAAGCGGCGGGTGGTGGCACGGCGAAGCGTGCAATCGACCGGTGAACTCGCAGCGGAAATGGGCCGGGTATGGACGCAGCCCTGGGAAAAAACGGCCGCACTGTTTGAAGTCGATGGCCTCGACTGCGTGACCGAACCACTGGCGTCCGGGCAGGGGGTGATCGTTTTGGGCCCGCATCTGGGCAACTGGGAACTGCTGGGCATGCACCTGGCGACGCTGGGCAATCTGGTGGCGCTCTATGAGCCAATACCCCTGAAAAAACTCGACCAGTTGGTGCATCGCGGTCGCGAGTGCACCGGCGGGAAGCTGGTGCCCACCACGCCCCGTGGTATCGCAGAGCTGGTTCGCTCGGTGCGAGCAGGTGGTATCACTGGCATCCTGCCTGACCAGGTACCTAATGATGAAAATGCGGGTCTTAACGCGCCTTTCTTCGGTGTCGAGTGTTTCACCGCGGCACTGGCGTCCAACCTCATTAGAAAGTCTGGCGCCGCGCCGGTGATGGGCACTGTGCTGCGGACCGAAAAAGGTTTTCGTGCGGTATACCGACCTGCGGAACCCGGTGTACAGAGTGACGACACCTTCGAAGCACTGAGCGCGATCAATCTTGGCGTGGAAAAGCTGATTGCCGGGAATGAGCGGCAATACCAATGGCAGTACAAGCGTTTTCGTTGCCGGCCCACAGGTCTGGTAGATCATTACAACTGGTCGACCCTGCCCTTGCTGGATGAGGTGGGCCGCTAGATATGACGCAGGTCACCGGGAAAGTCATTGCGGGTCTCATCGGGTTTATGGCGTTTGGGGCGGCCGGGCTGCTGTTTGGTTTGGTGTTGGGCCACGCTTTCGACAGGGGCTTGTGGCGTGCACTGCAGCTTTCCGGGCCCGAAGCCGTGCACATCATGCGCGCGCAATTTTTTGAAACCACGTTCACCCTGCTGGGGTTTGTCGCCAAGGCAGATGGCCGCGTATCCGAGGCGGAGGTTGCCCAGACCGAGGCACTGTTTATTCAGCTTCGACTGAATGCCGCCCAGCGCCGCAGTGCGATCGAGCACTTCAAAACAGGGTCAGCGGCCGGCTTCGATCCCGCTCCTACCGTCGCAAAGTTCAATGACTGTCTGGGTCCCCGGCGTCAGGCACAGCACACGCTCATGGCTTTCCTGGTGGGTATCGCGTTGGCCGATGGCACTTTCTCGGAGACAGAGCGCGGCGCGTTATACCGATTATCGGAGTTGCTGGGCTTGCCGCGGCGTGAGGTGGACCAGCTGATTTCCATGGTCAACGCCCAGGCCCAGTTCCAGCAGCGGAGCTATCAGCAATCGAGTGCGGGCGGTGGTTATCGCCCCCGCAATGCCGAGACGGAGCTGAACACTGCCTATGCCGCACTGGGTCTGACGGCCGACGCCTCGGCCGCAGAGATCAAGCGGCGCTATCGCAAGCTGATGAGTGAGAACCACCCGGATAAACTCATTGCCGAAGGTGTCCCCGATGAATTACTCCGGGTCGCGACCGAGCGGGCCCAAGAAATCACAGCCGCCTATGAGGTCATTCAACAAACGCGCGGATCTAAATAGCGACGCTTCCGCGTACGTTGACCGCGCAGAAAATGATTCAAGGTGTAAAAACCGGGCGCTATCAGTGCGAGATCAATGACGCCAAAATGCGGGGGTTAGCAATACCAGCAGCGTAAAGACTTCCAGGCGCCCCATAAGCATGGCGAGGCAGAGAATCAACTTACCCGGCTCGCTGACGGCACCATAGTGATCGGCCACTTGCCCGAGCCCCGGCCCGAGGTTGTTCATCGTAGCCACGACGGCGGAGAACGCGGAGATAAAGTCGAGGTTGGTTGCCAGCAGGGCCAGCCAGATCAACACAAAGCAGAACATATACACCGCAAAGAAACTCCAGACGGCGCTGATCACCTCGGTTTGTACCCGCCGGGCATCCAGCTTCAAGGGGATGACTGCATTGGGGTGGAGCAGCTGGCGCAACTCCCGCATACCCTGGCGGAAGATAAGCAGAATGCGCATGGCCTTCATGCCGCCGCCGGTCGAACCCACACAGCCACCCATGAAGCTCAGAATTAACAGCAGTATCGGCAAAAAGAGCGGCCAGACCGAAAAATCCTGGGTGGTGAATCCGGTTGTGGTGGCGATGGAGATAGTCTGGAACAGCCCGTGAATCACGCTGTCCTCGAAATTGAGGGTTTCGGTGGTCAGCAGCAGGCAACAGACCACGATTGTCGCAGAGGCAATCACGGTGATAAAAAATGCCGTCTCGGAATCCCGGGCATAGACGCGCACGTTGCGACGCTGCAGCGCAATGAAGTGCAGCCCAAAGTTGATGGCTGACAGCAGCATGAACACCGAGCTCACCAGCAGCACACGGTTCTGCTCGTAGTGCCCCAGACTCGCGTCATGGGTGGAGAAACCGCCAATCGCCACTGTGGAAAAAGCGTGGCAGATGGCATCGAACATCGACATACCCGCAGCGAAATAACTCGCCGTACAAGCGATGGTTAACAGCAAGTAGATCCCGAACAGGGCCTTGGCGGTGCTGGTGATGCGCGGCGTCAGCTTACGATCTTTGGAGGGGCCGGCGCTCTCAGCCCGATATAGCTGCATGCCGCCGATGCCAAGCATGGGCAGGATCGCCACCGCCAGCACAATAATGCCGATGCCGCCCAGCCACTGCAGTAGCTGCCGGTAGAACAGCAACGACTGTGGCAGGTTGTCGAGGCCGGTAATGACCGTTGCACCGGTGGTGGTGAGGCCCGAGATCGATTCAAAAATAGCGCCGACGAAGGTCAGGGCGAGATCGGGAGCAAGCCACAGCGGTATGGCGCCGAACAAGCCCAGCACAACCCAAAATAGCGCGGTCACCATAAACCCGTCGCGGATATTCAGATCGCGACTCAGGTGCCGTGTCGGCAGCCACAGCATGACACCGGCAAACAGCGTAGTGGCGAGCCCTGTGGCAAATGCGGACTCGATACCATCTTTGGCGATCAACGAAAGCAACAGTGATGGCAGCATCGCGGTGCTGAACAGGATCAGCAAGACGCCGATGATCTTGAACGCCATGGCGAATTGCATCAGATGAAGCCGAATCCCACCGCAAACAATTTTTCGACTGCGGAAATCTGCGTGCGGTCGGTCAAGAAGAGAATGACGTGGTCATCGGCTTCGATCACCACATGACCATGCGCCATCAGCACGGCGTCTCCGCGCAGGATGGCCCCGACGGTCACACTGGAAGGGAGGCTCAATTCATCCAGCCTGCGTCCCACAACCTTTGACGATCGTGAGTCTCCGTGTGCCGTCACTTCGATGGCCTCAGCGGCACCGCGGCGCAGCGAGTGTACGGCGCTGATGTCCCCGCGCCGGACATGCATAAGCAGGCTGCTGATCGTGATTTGTTGCGGCGAGATGGCGATGTCGATTTCTTCGCCAATCAAGTCCGCATAGGCTGAGTTGGTGATCAGTGTGATCGCTTTTTTCGCGCCAAGCCGTTTCGCCAGCATGGACATCATGATGTTGGATTCGTCGTTGTCCGTGAGCGCGCAAAAGACGTCGGTATTTTCGATATTTTCCTGTTGGAGCAGCAGCGGTTCATTACCGCTACCGTGCAGTACGATGCTGTTTTCCAGCATGTCTGAGAGCACCCGGCACCGGTCATAGGAGCGCTCGATGACCTTGACTTGGTAGTCCTTTTCGAGGCGCTTTGCGAGGGTGGCGCCGATGTTGCCGCCCCCTGCAATCATGATCCGGTTATAGGGCTTATCCACCTCCCGAAGCTCGGACGTGACATCGCGGATATGTTCTTTGGCGGCAATAAAAAACACCTCGTCGTCGGGCTCGACCACTGTCGCACCCTCGGGAATGATGGGGTCTCCGCCGCGCCTGAAAATCGCTGCGACGCGGGTGTCTACCCGGGGCATGTGCTCGCGAATCTCCTGCAGTTCCCGCCCGACGATAGGCCCGCCTGCGACCGCTTTCACGGCGACCAGGCGGATCCGCCCATCAGCAAAATCGAGCACCTGCAGTGAGCCGGGGTTGGCAATCAACTGCTCAATATTTTTTGTCACGAGCTGCTCCGGGCCGATGATCACGTCGACCGGAATCGCGCCCGATTCAAACAGCGCCTTATGTTTGGCGAGGTAGTCTGCGGAGCGCACGCGGCTGATTTTGGTGGGCGTTCTGTAAAGGGTGAAGGCGACCGAGCAGGCCAGCATGTTGATTTCGTCACTGTCGGTGACCGCAATCAGCATGTCGGCGTCTTCTGCGCCGGCGTTCAGTAATGTAGAGGGGTGAGCCCCGTTGCCCAGCACCGTCCGGATATCCAGACGCTCCTGAAGTCGCTTCAGGGTGGCGCCGTGCTCGTCGACGACAGTGATGTCGTTTTGCTCATCGGCGAGGTGTTCAGCCAGCGTGCCGCCGACTTGCCCCGCTCCGAGGATAATGATCTTCACCGGCCTCTGGACCCTCCCAACGACCCGAGCACACCTTAAACCAAGTGAAACCCGCCACGCCATGTGGATTACTTACGTTGGTTGAGGGGTGCGTAGCGCTACTCAGCGGGCTTGCGCAACAGCGCAAAATACAGCCCGTCACCACCGTGCTGATCCGGCAAGGTCTGCCAGCCATGCTGGCGTGGCGTGCCGGTGCCCAGTGTTAGCGCGTCAATCTGCGCACCGTGTTGGGTGGCGAACCGGTCGACGACCTCGTCGTTTTCTGCCGCCAACACCGAGCAGGTGGCATACAGTAATCGTCCCCCCGGCTTCAGGGCCGGCCAGAGCCCAGCCAATATCGCTAGTTGCTGGCTGGCAAAACCCGCGATGTCGTCTGGCTCTCTGAGGATTTTGATGTCCGGGTTGCGTCTCATGACGCCGGTGGCGGAGCAGGGCACGTCGGCCAGAATGGCATCGAAGGGTGTGGCCATAAGCGTGTCCGGTGGGGCGCTGGCGTCGGCGACGAGCGGGGTCAGCTGAAGATCCAGCCGCTCGGTGTTTTCAATGACGCGCTGTAATCGGGGCTCGCTGATATCCAGTGCGACCAGCTCCTCAATGGCGGGCTGGAGCTCGAGCAGATGACAGGCCTTACCCCCTGGTGCCGAACACGCATCGAGAATCCGCTCGCCGGCCTGCGGGTCCAAGAGACGAGCGACCAGTTGGGCCGCGCTGTCCTGAACGCTGGCGACACCCTCGGTAAAGCCGGGCAACGACGCGACATCGACCGGTCGACGGAGCACGACACCATCCTCTGAAACGGTGCAGGGTGTTGCCTCTATCTCTGCTTCTGTCAGCGAGTGCAGGTAGTCATCCCGGGTACTTTTCAGTTGGTTGACTCTCAAGGTCATGGGTGGACGATGGCGGGCAGCCAGGGCGATCTGCTCCGCTGCGTCGTCATACTGATTGCGCAGCGCGGTGTGCAGCCAGACAGGCAGTGCCCGCTGTGCCGCTGGCGACAGCGCCTCGGCGGCGACACCCTCCTGACGTTGGTATGCGCGCAGTACGCCATTCACCACCCCTTTGGCCCAGGGCTTCTTCAGTGTGCGGGTGGCGTTGACGGTCTCTGAAACGACCGCGTGGGCGGGGGTGCTCAGGTGCTCAAGCTCATACAGGCCGATGCACAGCAGGGCCATGATGTCTTGGTCTTTTCGTCGCAGCGGTTTGGCGAGAAAGCTGAGGCAGGTTGCTTCGAGGCAGGGCCATTCCCGCAGCGTGCCGTACACCAACTCCTGGCAGAGTGGCCGCTGCGCGGTGGTTGCCGCATCGAGGGCGTCCGGCAATAGTCGGTTTAATGATTGCCCGGCGATGACCCGACCAATGATGTCTGCCGCAACGGCCCGTGGCGAGGACACCGTTAGCCGCGGCTCGCGTCGCCGAGGCGCTGCCCGGGTTGAAATCGCGCCTGATGACCGCGCAGGAGTGTGGCCACAGATTGCGCCTTGGCGCCGGGAAGTTGCGCTTCGGTGATGACCAGCTGCCCCTCACCGCAGCCTACCCGAATACCGTGCTCATCCGCCGCGATGATCTCGCCCGCAGTGCCTCGATGAGATTCATCGATGGCATGAGCTGATAACACCTTGAGTCTGTCGCCCCCAAGGTGCGTGTAACAGCCGGGCGCCGGATGAAACGCGCGCACGCGTCGCGCCAGCGTGGTTGCGGCTGCTGACCAATCGAGCGCGCCCTCCTGCTTGGAGATCTTGTGGGCGTAGGTGGCCTCACTGTCAGCCTGTGGTGCGGCGCTGGCTAATAAGGCGTCGATGTTCTCAAGACTGTCGATCAGTGCGGCGACACCAAGTTGAGCAAGATCATCGAGCAGCGTGCCGCTTGAGTGGTCGGTGTTGATGGCCAGCGTTCGGGTGAGCAGCACGGGGCCGGTATCCAGACCGGGCTCCATCACCATAATGCTGACGCCCGTTTCGGTATCTCCCGCTTCGATCGCGCGTTGGACCGGTGCGGCACCGCGCCACCGGGGTAATAAGGAGGCGTGAACATTGAGGCAACCCAGCCGCGGGATACTCAAGATGGCGGCGGGCAGAATCAGCCCATAGGCCACAACCACCAGAAGGTCGGCGTCGTACTCCGACAGGGTGGCCTCGCTGTCAGCGTTTTTCAGTGACGCGGGTTGCCAGATAGGCAGTTCTGCTTCGAGTGCCACCGCCCTGACCGGGGAGGGTTGCAGGCGTTTACCACGGCCCGCGGGCCGATCGGGCTGACTCATCACCGCAACGATCTGGTGGGGTGAATCGATCAGACCCTGAAGATGTCGGGCGGCAAAGTCGGGGGTGCCCGCGAAAACCACTTTGAGCGGTGTCGACATCGATCAGGCGCGGCGCTTTTGCTCTTTGACGAGCTTGCTGCGAATGCGCTGTCGCTTCAGCGGTGACAGGTAATCGACGAACAGTTTGCCTTCAAGATGGTCTATCTCGTGCTGTAGACAGATACCCATGAGGCCATCGAGTCGCTCTGTGAATGCGGCGCCGTCGCGGTCGAGCGCCGTGACTTCAACGACCTGGGGCCGCTCAACGGTCTCGTAGAATCCGGGCACCGACAAACACCCTTCGCCATAGGTGCCCAGCGTCTCATCGATGACGGTGATCTCGGGGTTAATAAAGACTCTGGGATCCGAGTGGTCCTCACTGAGATCCATGACAATCACGCGCTCGTGGACATCGACCTGACTGGCTGCCAAGCCAATGCCGGGCGCGTCATACATGGTCTCGAACATGTCATCGACAAGCTTTTGAATTCTTGCATCGACCGCGACAACCGGCACCGCGCGCGTGCGCAGTCGCGGGTCAGGAAACTCAAGAATAGGGAGTAGGGCCATGTGCCGCGCTTCCAATAACAATGCGGGTTTGTAGCGGAGAAAAGTGTTCGGATTTGGTCTTGCTCTGCCCGAATCACCGCCGCACACTGAGATTATACCGCGATGCCAAGCCTCTGTTGGCAGATGAGGCGGGCAGTACACAATGGAGTGAATGCTGTGGAAGTGAGCAAATGGATTGCGATCTGCATGGGTGGCCTCCTCGATCGGCGCGGGTCGTGCCGACCCGTGGCCCGGCGACTTATCGGCCCTTTTGCGTTTGCTGTATTGCTGGTATCCAATGGTGTGGCGGCGCAATCTGATGAGCCGCTGACGCTGAACCCCGATATGCCCCTGACCTATACCGTCCAGCCTGGCGATACGCTGTGGGACATCTCGACATTGTTTCTGCGCGACCCCTGGCAATGGGAAGCGCTGTGGGCCGGCAACCCTCAGGTCGACAACCCGCATCTTATCTATCCCGGCGACACACTGAGCCTGGTGTGGGAGTCCGGGCAACCGAGGTTGGTCCGTGTAGAGCAGGGTGATATCAAGCTCTCGCCGAGCATGAGAGCCAGCCCACTCGATTTGGCGATTCCGGCGATTTCGCGGCAGCACATTGAGCCTTTTTTGCGCCAACATCGGGTGATTGAGGCGGCGACACTGGACCGCACACCTTATGTGGTGTCGGGTGACGCGGGGCGGCTCATCAGCGGTGTGGGCGACACGTTGTACGGAAAGGGCAAGTGGGGTGACGCCCTGAGTTATCGGTTGGTGCGCCGCGTTGAAAAATTAAAAGACCCCGTCAGTGGAGAAGGCCTTGGCATTTTCGTCAGCGATATCGGTGAGGCCCGGTTGCAGGAAGGCCCGACTGAGAGCGAGAACGTCGCGGCCATGACCGTTAGCGAGATGCGAGAAGAGGTCCGGATCGGTGATCGCTTGTTGCCGGTATCGGAGGCCGAGCTTGAGCCGTTTTATCAGCCACAGGCGCCCAGCGAGACCATTTCCGATGCGTACATGATCGGCGTGGCCGGGGGCGTAACCCAGATTAGCGTGCTCGACATCGTGGTCATTAATCGTGGCGCCCGCGAGTCACTGCGAGTTGGCGATGTGCTGGCCATCGATCATGCCGGTGAGCTGGTGAAGGATCCCGTTACCGGCAAGTCAGTGCGTCTGCCTGATACCCGCGCCGGCGTGCTGATGGTGTTTTCCGTTTATGAACGCGCCAGCTTTGGGTTGGTACTGGAGGCGACCAAGCCGCTGTCGGTGGGCGACAAGCTCAGCAACCCCTGACGCGCATCATTAACTAGTCACCCGACGTCCGCGGGGCGTCGTTTTATGGCCAAGCGCCTCAAGGATGAGCCGTGGCACACCAATTTGGTTTGAATCCCCTTGCCGATGCCCGTTGGCTCACGCTGACTCGCGCCATTGAGACGAGCGCCCGCTGGTTAGATACGGTGCTACAGGCATGCCCATCGCCCGAGGTGATATTGGGTTGTGCCCCCGAGCCCGCAGAGGCGCTGGCGCTCGAGGGGTTACAGCGCACACTGGAGAAGCCGGCGCCCATTGATTTACCCGCGGGGCTGACTGGCGATCCCCCACTCTGTCTGATCACTTCTCAAGACCCCGAGTACCCGCCGCTGCTGAGGGAGTGTCCCGATCGGCCGCCGTTTCTATTTTGTCGGGGCGTCTTGCCGCATCTTGGTGCGGCTGCATTATCGATTGTCGGCACAAGAAAGCCGTCGCTCGAGGGTCGTCGGGCCGCCAGAGAGTTCGCCGCCGCCGCCGCAGAGTCAGGGTTGGTTGTGGTCAGCGGGCTGGCGCTGGGCATTGACGGCATCGCGCATGATGCCGCGTTGACCGTTGGGGGCAGTACCGTTGCGGTGTTGCCATCGGGTATGGATCGCATTTACCCGGCGCGCCATCAGGGGCTGGCCGAACGGGTGATGGCAGAGGGGGTGTTGGTCAGCGAGTTTCCGCTGGGCACGCCGCCGAGGAAACATCATTTCCATCGCCGCAACCGAACTTTGTCGGGTTTCAGCGAAGCTACGCTGGTTGTCGAGGCCGGGCGACCCAGCGGCACACTCATCACAGCCGGTGCAGCCGCGGATCAAGGGCGAGATGTTCTGGTGCTGCCCTGGTCGATATACCACCGGGAGGGAGCCGGCTGTCGGTATCTGCTGGAAGATGGCGCGGCACTGGTGCAGTCGATTGAGGCGATGCGGGTGCACCTCGGTGTGCCGACTGCGCCTTTGTCACACAAGCCACCACCCGCGCCAGCAGGCACGCAAAGTGACAGCAAGCTGGACGCCGATCAACAGACACTGCTCTCCTTATTGGGTAGCGGCACCCACGGCGCCGACACGCTGTCTGCCGATCTCAACTGGGATATCAATCGGTGTCTGGCTTGCCTGACCGCCTTGGAAATTTCGGGACGTGTTCAGCGCGTGTCTGGTGGGTATACGGCGGTCGCTTAAGTATCGCTATCCGCGGTGATCTTGCCTGTTTCAATTGGATATTGGCGGCGGGGCTGGCGTCTGGGGTAAGGTGCGGGCCTGTCTTTTACGCGGCGCTGGCATGGCACTGAATTCGGGATCTGAGCTGCACTCTCGCTGGCGAGCGCCCCAGTTGGCGGCCTCGCTCCGGGCGGGCGGGGTGGTGGCCTGTCCGGCTGAGGGCGTGTGGGGGCTGAGTTGTGATCCCTTTGATGAAGGCGCGGTGCTGGACCTTTTGGTGATGAAGCAGCGCGAGGTCAGCAAGGGCTTGATTGTGGTTGGCGCGAACAGTGATGTGTTCGCTGATGTGCTCAGTGACCTGTCATCCGAGCAGCGCGAGACCATGCTGGCATCTTGGCCGGGGCCCAATACCTGGCTGGTGCCCCACAAAGGTTTTTTCCCACTCTGGATAACGGGCGATAGCGACGAGGTGGCGATTCGGGTGACCTCATCACCCGCCCTGGCTACGCTGTGCGCGACATTTGGTGGGCCATTGGTCTCCACCAGCGCAAATCCCGCCGGGCTGCCGCCGCCGCATAGCCTCTGGGAACTACGCAGGTATTTCGGTACGGCGCTCCCAGCAATGCCGGGCGCTATTGACCCGACGGGTAAACCATCAACAATACGTCGTGTGGACGATGGATCGGTTATCCGCAGTTAAATAGAGAATAAGGAGTAGTCCATGGATGCGGAGGCAGTAGAGGCCTACCTGACATCACTTCAGGACCAGATCTGCGTGGAGCTCGAGGCCATCGATGGTGGCGCGACTTTCGCTACCGAATCCTGGGTTCGGCCGGAAGGCGGTGGCGGCATCAGCCGGGTATTGGCTGAGGGCGATGTGATCGAAAAGGGCGGCGTGAACTTTTCTCATGTGGTTGGCGCGGGCATGCCAGCGTCGGCCACACAGCACCGTCCGGAACTTGCCGGGCGCAGTTTTCGGGCCATGGGGGTTTCTTTGGTCATCCACCCCCGCAACCCGCACGCGCCGACGTCTCATGCCAATGTACGCATGTTCATGGCAGAGAAACCCGGCGAGGAGCCGGTGTGGTGGATGGGAGGCGGGTTCGACCTGACGCCTTACTATGGCTATGAAGAAGACGCCGTTCATTGGCATGCCACCGCCAAGGCTGCTTGTGACCCCTTTGGTGAGGACGTTTACCCTCGCCTGAAGAAATGGTGTGACGACTATTTTTATCTACCCCATCGCCAGGAGCCGCGCGGAGTGGGCGGGCTTTTTTACGATGACCTTAATGATTGGGGCTTCGAGAAGACTTTCTCCTTCATGCGCAGCGTGGGAGACGGGTTTCTCAAGGCCTATGCGCCAATATTGGAGCGGCGCATGAACACGCCCTGGACAGAAGCGCAGCGCCAATGGCAGCTGTATCGGCGGGGGCGCTACGTGGAATTCAACCTAGTCCACGACCGCGGCACCTTGTTCGGCTTGCAAACCAATGGCCGCACCGAGGCCATACTGATGTCGCTACCGCCCCTCGTGCGCTGGGAGTATGGGCACACGCCTGACGAGGGCACCCCCGAGTCTGCGCTGATGAAAGACTTCTTGCGGCCGCGCGACTGGTTGGGGCTCGAGACTGGTGCGACAGCGAGCTGATGGTGGTGGGTGTTACGCCATATGACCTTTACTCAGCCGGCCCTACTGACGCCGCTTGTCTTAGCAGAGATGCACTGACGCGATGACCGATCAGCCATTGATTCCCGGTCGCTTTGCCGTAGTGGGCAACCCGATTGAACACAGTCTCTCGCCGCGCATTCACGCGGCTTTTGCGCAACAGGGCGAAAGGCAGATCGACTATCGCGCCGAGCGAGTCGAGGTGGATGACTTTGAAAGCTGGGTATCGGCCTTTTTTGAAGAAGGGGGTCGCGGTCTCAACGTCACCCTGCCTTTTAAAACCCGCGCCTGTGAGCTGGCTGACACGGTATCGGACAGGGCGCGCCTGACTGGGGCCGCCAATTTTCTGACCGCGAATGAGGCGGGCGGGATCCACGCGGACAACACCGATGGGAAGGGCTTGCTGACCGATGTCACGACAAATGCCGGCTGGACTTTAGAGGGCGCACGTATTTTGGTGCTGGGTGCCGGGGGCGCGGTCAAAGGCGTTATCCCTTCGCTGCTAGAGGCCGGCCCCGCCGCCTTAGTGATCGCTAATCGCACGGCCGAACGCGCGGAGACGCTGGCGGCAGATTGGGCGGCGCAGCCCATACCCGTATCGGGCGGCGGTTACGCACAGGCGGCGGGAATGCCTTGGGACGTGATCATCAATGGCACCAGCACGGGACTCTCTGACGAGATGCCCGCCCTGCCCAGTGAGACGGTATTGGCCGAAGGGTGCTGCTGCTATGACATGGCCTATGGCAAGGGGCCGACACCGATCATGCGCTGGGCGGCAGAGCAGGGCGCCCGTGATGCCAGAGACGGTTTGGGAATGCTCGTTGAGCAGGCAGCGGAGAGTTTTTATTTGTGGCTCGGTGAGTACCCCGATACACAACCGGTGATCGCCGACCTGCGGTAGCAGTAACGCCTATCGATCAGGCGTTGCCGTCGAGGTAGCGCTGCTTCAAGGAGGTATAGCCCGCTGCGCTGTAGGGGAGGAATGTGATCTCGTCTTCCGTCAGCGCGCGGACTTCGCGGGCGGGGCTGCCCGCATAGAGATAACCGCTACGCAGCCGTTTGCCCGGTGTCACCAGCGCGCCGGCGGCGATCATCACGTCGTCTTCCACCACCACGGCATCCATAATGATGGCGCCCATGCCGACCAGTACCCGGTTCCCGACCGTGCAGCCATGTAATAGCGCGCGGTGTCCAAGGGTCACATCGTCACCAATGTGCAGGGGGAAGCCACCAGGGTTATAGGGTCCATCATGGGTCACATGCAGGACAGTGCCGTCCTGAATGTTGGTGCGTGCACCGATCCGAATGACCTGCACATCGCCGCGCATCGCCGCATGGGGCCAAACGCTGACGTCATCACCCAGCGTGACATCACCCATAACGACAGCGGAGGGGTCGATCATCACCCGCTCGCCCAGCACAGGGGTAATACCCAGTCCTTCGCGGATATTGCTCTCGCCTCTAAAATCGATGGTGCTCAAAGTGTCTCTCCTGCTGACGTCAGATGACGGTGCCCGCCCTGTTTAGGGCAGTTCCCCGCGGCATGCGCCAGGGTTGTTAAAATAACGCCGCGATGGCGATGGATGTTAAAGGGCGGTGTTGAAGATACAGCGGGGCGAGTATGTCGGATTCTGGTTCTGAACCCAAACAGCGGCCACGATTTGTGGCGGGTGCGGTATGCCCCAGCTGCCAAGAGATGGATCGCATGGTGATTGACGGTGCCGCCGATGAGCGGCGGTGCGTAGCCTGTGGCTTTGTCGAGGCGCGACCCGATGCCGGTGCCAGTATGCCGGCAACCCGTGTCACTCGAGCGGCTGCCCGACGCGTCGAGACCGAGGCAGAGGCGGTACGCTTACTGGACGAGTAAGCCAAGCTCGCTCCTCACAGCCACCTTACATAACCTCAATTTATGTGAGGAATTAATAAAAAACATTGGCATTCATGATGCCGTCCGCGGAGCATACGCAGCGCTGGCGAAAGGCGCACTTTTGTCCATGTATTTTTCGGCAACTTCGCTATAATCCCCGCGCTTTTCGGCCCCCTCAGTGGCTTGGGGTCCTACGCCACAAAAACAGACGGAGTACACACGCGATGGGGAAAGTGTTCTCAGGAGCGGTCTTGGCTTTGTTGGCGCCGCTCGCTGCGGCCCAAAACCAGGTCAACATGTCACCTGGGGTGACCGAGATCGGTGCCGACATTTTTGAGCTCCACATGCTGATCATGTGGATCTGCGTCGTGATTGGCGTTGCGGTGTTCGCTGTGATGTTCTACTCCATCTATGCCCACCGCAAATCAAAGGGGCATCAGGCGTCTCAGTTCCACGAGAGCACAAAGGTCGAGGTCGCGTGGACGGTTGTTCCCTTCCTGATCCTGATCGCTATGGCCGTACCGGCAACATCAACGTTGCTCGAGGTGTACGACAACGACGAAGCCGAGCTGGATATTCTGATTACCGGTTACCAGTGGAAGTGGAGGTACGAGTACCTCGAGGAATCCGGCGAGCCGGTAGCGTTTTTCTCTAACCTGGCGACGTCACAGGAAGAGATCTACAACACAGACAAAAAGGGAGATAACTATCTCCTTGAAGTCGACGAGCCGCTGGTGATCCCGACCAACACCAAGGTGCGGTTTCTGATCACCGCCAATGATGTTATCCACTCCTGGTGGGTGCCGGAAATCGCAGTGAAGCGCGACGCGATCCCGGGCTTCATTAATGAGGCCTGGACGCGGGTACCGGAGGAGGGCATCTATCGCGGTCAGTGCACGGAGCTCTGCGGCGCCTACCACGGCTTTATGCCCGTCGAAGTGCATGCCGTATCGAGAGAAGAATTTGACGCCTGGATGGCTGCCAAGCGCGGTGCGGCCGCGGCGCAGACCCAGCTGGCCATGCAAACCCTGTCGGTCGATGACCTGATGGATCAGGGCAAGGCGGTTTACGACAGTGCCTGTCTGGCCTGTCATGGGGCGCAGGGCCAAGGTGGTATCGGCAACGCCATTGCGGGCAGTGCTGTCGTAATGGGTGATCTCTCCAATCACATGGCAGTGGTCGCCAAAGGCGTTTCGGGGACAGCGATGCAGGCCTTCGGCGGTCAGCTCAACGATGTCGAAATGGCCGCGGTGCTGACCTACCAGCGCAACGCATTCGGTAACAACACGGGCGATGTCGTCCAGCCCGGTGATGTCACCGGCATGAAGAACGGTTAAGGGGGAAAGACGATGGGTGAACATCATCACGGACCAGCTCAGGGCATTTCGCGCTGGCTGTTTACCACTAACCACAAAGACATCGGCACGATGTATCTGTGGTTCTCCTTCGCCATGTTTTTGCTCGGTGGTTTTTTCGCGATGGTTATTCGTGCGGAGCTATTCCAGCCCGGCATGCAGTTGGTTGAGCCCGGCTTCTTTAACCAGATGACCACATTGCACGGTCTGGTGATGGTGTTCGGCGCCATCATGCCGTCCTTTGTCGGGCTGGCTAACTGGCTGATCCCCATGATGATCGGCGCGCCGGATATGGCGCTGCCTCGCATGAACAATTGGAGCTTCTGGATTTTGCCCCCGGCTTTCCTGATGCTGGCCTCCACGCTCTTTATGGAAGGCGGTGCGCCGGCGTTTGGCTGGACCTTCTACGCGCCGCTATCGACCACTTACGCACCGCCCTCGGTCACCTTCTTTATCTTCGCGATCCACATTTTGGGCGTGTCCTCCATCATGGGCTCGATCAACATCATCGCGACTGTGATGAACATGCGCGCACCGGGCATGACCTACATGAAGATGCCCCTGTTCGTGTGGACCTGGCTGATCACCGCGTTCCTGCTGGTTGCCGTCATGCCGGTCTTGGCAGGGGCCGTCACCATGATGTTGATGGATATCCACTTTGGGACCAGCTTCTTCAGTGCTGCTGGCGGCGGTGACCCCGTCCTGTTCCAGCACATTTTCTGGTTCTTCGGCCACCCTGAGGTTTACATCATTATCCTGCCGGCTTTTGGCGTGGTATCGCAGATCATTCCTGCTTTCTCCAGAAAGCCGCTGTTTGGCTACGCCTCTATGGTCTATGCCACGGCGTCCATTGCGTTTTTGTCGTTCATCGTCTGGGCTCACCATATGTATACCGTAGGCATGCCGATCGCGGGTGAACTGTTCTTTATGTACGCCACCATGTTGATTGCGGTGCCTACGGGCGTGAAGGTCTTCAATTGGATCTCGACGATGTGGCGCGGTGCGTTGAGCTTTGAGACGCCCATGCTGTTTTGTATCGGCTTCCTCATTCTGTTCACCTTGGGTGGCTTTACCGGCTTGATGCTGTCGATTGCGCCGGCTGACTTCCAATACCACGACACCTATTTCGTGGTCGCGCACTTCCACTATGTGATGGTGGCGGGCGCGGTGTTTTCCATGACCGCAGCAATTTACTACTGGCTGCCCAAGTGGTGTGGCCGTATGTACAACGAGGCTATGGGTAAGACCCACTTCTGGATCTCATTCATTGGTTTCAACATCACGTTTTTCCCCCAGCATTTTGTGGGGCTTGCGGGAATGCCAAGGCGCATTCCGGACTACGCGCTGCAGTTTGCCGATTTCAACATGATGTCTTCGATCGGTGCATTTATTTACGGCGCCTCTCAGCTGCTATTCCTCTATAACGTGATTGCGACCATTGTGGCGGGCAAGCCCGTGAGTGATGAAAAAGTCTGGGACGGCGCAGAAGGGCTTGAGTGGACGGTACCCACGCCTGCTCCTTATCACACCTTTGAAGAGCCGCCGGCGGTGCTCAAGCCCGCGGGCACTATCTAGCGGGGCCTAGGACGAGTTGGGGGAGTGAGATGAGCAGTCTGCGGTTAAGCCGCGTGCCGGCTATCGACACAGCATTAAAACTGGTGGCGGTCGCCGTTGCCATGTTTGCCTTTGTCTTCGTTGTGATGGTGCCGCTTTATAACGTGCTCTGTGACGCGCTCGGCATCAATGGCAAGACTGCCAATCAGGCATACACCGCTGTTCCCGCGGCTGTTGATGAAGGCCGCGAGATAACCGTACAGTTTGTGGCGATCAATAACGATGGCATGCCGTGGTCTTTTTCCCCTGACACACGCATGATGCGGGTCAATCCTGGTGCGGCTAATGGCGTGGTATTTCATGCCATGAACCCGACCGACGCCGACATGGTGGCGCAGGCTATTCCCAGTATCTCGCCCAGTCGCGCCGCGGCCTATTTTCACAAAACCGAGTGTTTCTGCTTTGACCAGCAGATGCTCGACGGTCGGTCGGGCGCAGAGATGCCGCTGCAGTTCATTGTGGATCAAGATCTGCCCACAGACATTCATACCATCACACTTTCATACACATTGTTCGATGTCACCGGCACGGTGACCGACGGGTTAGCGTCCCGCTAGCGCCCGATCGAGGAGACACTTATGGCCAATTCATCATCAGCTTCAGCCGGTCACGAAAAATATTACGTGCCCGAGTCCTCGAGCCTGGCGGTCAGGGCCACCATCGGTCTGATCCTGTCGGTGTTTGGTGCGGCGATGGTGCTGAACGACATGACGTTCGGCGGCGCAGAGGGATCCAGCTCTTCAGTGTGGGTGCTGACTGTGGGTCTGGTGTTTTTCATTTTTACCCTCGCCAGCTGGTTTGGCACGGCGATTCGGGAAAACCTCGCGGGGATGAACAGCGGCCAGCTCCACCAGAGCTACGTACTGGGCATGTTCTGGTTCATCTTTTCAGAGGTTATGTTTTTTGCCGCGTTTTTCGGCGCGCTACTGTATGTCAGACAGTTTGCGGGTCCCTGGCTTGCGGGTGAGGGCGATGGCGGTCGGATGAACGGACTTTTGTGGCCCGGTTTTGAATTCGCCTGGCCTCCGGTGACAACACCCCAGGAGATTGTGGGTGGCGTTGACTCGCAGGTGGTTGCCAATAACGGTGCGTTTGTCTCTCAAGAGAAATCCATGGCGCCGGCTGACGCGCACGCCTGGTACGCCTGGCTACCAATGTGGAATACCTTGATTCTCTTGTCATCAAGCGCAACGGTTCATGTTGCGCACACCGCCATCCTGGCGGGCAACCGCAAAAAGTTTAATCGCTGGCTTGGCATCACCGTTGGTCTTGCCTTGATTTTTCTTGGCCTGCAGGCGGCGGAATATTATGAAGCGTATGTGCTGTTCGGGCTGACGCTGAACTCCGGCATTTATGGTTCCACCTTTTTCATGCTGACGGGCTTCCATGGTTTCCATGTAGCAATGGGTATGACCATGTTGCTGATCCAGCTGGTCCGATCGGTGAGGAGAGAGCACTTCACCGCGACCGACCACTTTGGTTTCGAGGCCTCAAGCTGGTACTGGCACTTTGTTGATGTGGTGTGGGTGTTTTTGTTTCTGTTTGTTTACATCCTGTAAGCGCTGCAGGGCACTCAGAGGGGCGCTGCGGCGCCCCTTTTCGTTGCCGCCGATTCGGGAAACGAAACGCGCGGTGACAAAGGCGGCTGAACTAAAGCTGATGCGTCAGTCATACGAGTACTGAAATAACGAGCACTCAGTGTGTGGGACGTGAGCTGATGGGGTGGAGAAGGCAAGTGCTGCAATTCAGGGCACTGGGGTAGCGGCCCCGTTGCGTCTTAGCAAGCGGGTGCTGAGGCCGTCGCGGCAAGAGCGTGATTGATTGGCGTGGCCCTAGTCTTGTGTGTCGGCCTGTTCAGCATTGCTTGGGCCTGGATCCCATGGGTTTTGTTGTCCCAGTTGGCCTGTTATGACGCCGTAGAGAATGACCAGAATCAGGCAGGCACCAAGGCCAAGGCGAACGCCCAGCGAGGTGAACAATCGCTTTTTATCCGGGTTGCCTTGGTCAGACATCAGAAACACCAGGCCCGAGGCGAGACTGACGACAAGCGCTATCATGAGCAGCACGATGAGGGTCTTGAGCATGATGGCAATCCTTTTGGCTCCGCCTTGCGAATAGTGGGAAAGGTGATGAAACACGAGTCTGAGAGTGATGCAGTTTAACCGAAGCCTGGGCCCGCTCCGCATTAGCGGTGATGTACGCGCCGTGCTGGGTGGCCTCGTCTTGTTTGCGCTGTTGGCGAACCTTGGGTCCTGGCAGTTGGGCCGTGCGGGCGAAAAGTCTGCGCTGGCGGCTCGCTGGGAGGCCCGCGCGGCGGTGCCGGCGGTGGCACCCGAGGTGCTCTTGCCCGACGCGCCATCCACCGAAGCTGCTGCGGCACTCGCCGACCGTCAGGTGCGGTGGGAGGCCTCTTTTTCGGCGGATCATTACTTGTTGCTCGACAACCGGCTCCATCGCGGTCGGGCCGGGTATCATGTCATCGCCCTCGCTGAATCGGACGCCGGTCTTATCCCGGTGAATTTAGGCTGGCTGGCTGGAGACCCCTCTCGCAGAACGACACCAACCCCCACTCTCCCGATTGGGCCTGTCGAGTTAGAGGGGCGGATTTATGTGCCGAGTGGTGCGCCGTTAATGATTCAAAAGCCGGAGCCACCCGCCGCGCTGCCGGCGACGGTGCAGACGCTTTACTGGGATAACTGGCAGGGTTCTCTCGAGGCCCTGTCGGGCCGCGTCGTGTTCCCCTTTGAAGTTCGAATCCAACCGGACTCCCCCCACGCTCTGGTGGCGGAGTGGACGGTCGTCAACCAGTCGCCCTCAAAGCACATTGGCTACGCGGTGCAGTGGTTTGCGATGGCGGCCGTGCTCGTGATCATCGGGCTGTTGCGTCTGACTAACGTGCGATCTCTTCTCAGCGGGGCTCGCGCACATGACTGATACCGTTATGCCATCACAGCGTCGCCGCGCCCGACTGGTGCTGATACTGATCGCCGGGATACCGCTCAGTATGATGCTCGGGGCGACTGCGCTGTGGTGGGCAGTCGAGCAAGGACACGTCGATGTCTTGGGTAGTGTGGGCACGGCGAACCACGGGGAGCTGATCGACCCCCCGCGCTCAGTGAGTGAAGTTGTCTTCCAACACGAGGGCGTCGCCGAAACGCTGTGGCAGGACTTGCCAGCAAAGTGGCGGATGCTGGTCGTGCAGCGTGGTGAAAACTGCGACGCGATCTGCCAGCAGCAGCTGTATCAAACCCGGCAAATTCATCTTGCGCTGGGCAAGGACTTTAATCGCGTTGGCAGGGCAATACTGAGCGACACTGCTCCCAAAATGGTCACCCTCACACCCGATGCAGGGCAGAGCGACGCGGGTGCCAGCCTGTCAGAGTGGCTCGCTCGGGAGCATGTCGGCATGACCGCTTTGACGGTGTCATCGGAGAGTCTGAGTGCGCTTGTGCCAGAGGTACTGGCCTCCCCGGCGCAGTGGTATGTGGTCGATCCCGCAGGCTGGATTATGATGCGGGTCGCGGACGACCTCTACTACAAAGACGTGATTTCCGACCTCCGCTTTCTGCTGAAACATTCGGGGGGCTGAACAGCCATGTCTGAGTCTGCGAAGCGCGGCGTGCGCCTGACCATCGTTGGGGTGCTGCTGTTCATGACGGTGGTGGTCGCCAGCTTCATTCACCGCATTGGTGAGCCGCGCATCATGAGCGTGGCGGAAACCCGGGCCAACGGGCTGTTTCTTTTTGATACCCCAAGAGCGCTGGGTGAGTTCTCGCTGGTTGATCACAACGCCGCGCCTTTCACCCAAAGCGATTTGATTGGCCACTGGACGCTGGTGTTTTTTGGTTTCACGCACTGCCCCGATATCTGTCCGACCACGATGGCGGAGCTTGCCGAGCTCAAGGCGCAGCTGGCTGACACCGAAGCGCGGGACGCCCGCGTTGCGATGGTGTCTGTCGACCCCGCTCGCGACACACCCGAGCGCCTGGCGGGGTATGTCCCGTACTTTCATCCCGACTTTTTGGGTGTCACGGGGGAGTTTTCGGACATCCTCAGCTTCGCGCAGCGGCTCAATGCCCCGTTTCGCAAGGTCAGCGAGCCCGAGGGCGCTTACCAGATGGAGCACAGCGCCAACGTCATGTTGATTAACCCCCGCGGTGACTACCACGGATTTTTCCGCGCGCCGCTCGACATTCCCAAAATGCGGGTAACCTTACGCTCTGCGCAGTACCTGTGGGAGCACTGACCTGATGGCAAATCGGCTCATTCTGGTGGACGGATCATCGTATCTGTTTCGCGCGTATCACGCCCTGCCCGCACTCACGAACTCCAAAGGTCTGAATACGGGCGCGGCCAAAGGGGTCATCGGCATGATCCGAAAGCTGGTGGCCGATTACGCGGGTGATCAAGTGGTCGTGATATTCGATGCCAAGGGTCCTACCTTCCGCAACGACATATACCCTGAGTACAAAGCCAATCGCCCGCCCATGCCGGATGAACTGCGCGAGCAGATCGATCCGATCCACGACACCATCCGCGCCATGGGCTTGCCGCTGATTTGTATTGGGGGTGTCGAGGCAGACGACGTCATCGGCACGCTATCAGTGCAGGCTGCGGGCAGTGGGCGAGAGGTGGTGATCTCAACCGGTGATAAGGACATGGCGCAACTGGTTAACGACCACGTCACGCTCATCAACACCATGAACAACACGACCATGGATCACGACGGTGTCGTCGACAAGTTTGGGGTGCCGCCGACGCTGATCATTGATCTGTTGGCGCTGATGGGTGACAAGGTCGACAACATTCCCGGTGTAGCGGGAGTGGGAGAGAAAACGGCCACCGCTTTGCTGCAGCACCTTGGCGGGATCGATTCGATCTATGAGCAGCTCGATGCCGTGGTGGACCTGCCGATCCGGGGCGCCAAGAGCCTCGCAGCCAAACTGGAAGGTGCCCGGGGCGATGCCGAGCTGAGCTATGAGCTCGCAACCATCAAGACCGACTGCGATCTGGCGTTGGCTGAGGGAGACCTTGATTCGAGCCCGCCGGATAACGAGGCCCTGGTTGGACTGTTTCGGGAGCTGGAATTCAAAACCTGGCTCGACGCGCTGCTCAAGGGGGACGGGGCAACCGCCGCGGGCGCGGCGGCACAGGATGCGCCCGCTGCCGATAGTGGAGAGGAGGCTGCAGAGTTGGTGCCCGCGACCGCCTCGGTTGCGGTCACCACCGTATTGGAGCAGGCCGTTTTCGATGATTGGCTCGCCAAGCTCCAAGCCGCCGAGCTATTTGCCTTTGACACCGAGACGACGAGCCTCGATTACATGGTCGCGGAGGTGGTCGGCGTGTCATTTGCGGTTGAACCCGGTGCCGCGGCCTACGTGCCCCTCGCCCATGATTACCCGGGCGCGCCTGATCAGCTTAATCGCGACGCAGTGCTCGAGGCGCTGAGGCCGCTGTTGGAAGATGCCAAGACCGCCAAGGTGGGCCAGCATCTGAAATACGATGCCAACGTCCTGGCTAATCACGGTATTACCCTGCGCGGTATTCACGACGACACAATGCTGGAGTCCTACATACTCGATGCGGCGGGGAGCCGACACGACCTCGATACTCTGGCGCTCAAATACCTCGGTGAGCGGACCATCCATTTTGAAG
>CBFHIW010000033.1:0-30413 GCA_965656065.1 Luminiphilus sp.
CTCCCGGGCTTTTACAGTAACGCCAATCAGGCTTATTTCGATGGCCGGCGCAAAGTCGACAACCCCCAGCCCCGCCACACACTGCTGATAGAGACCGCGGATACTGGCTTTGACGTGACCCTGAGCGCACCGGATGGCGCAGTGATATCGAACCAGAGGTGGTCTCTTGCCGAGGATGATCAGCGAGAGGCGGTTCGTATGGACATCAGTGACGCCAACGGCACGCCCCTCTGCCCTGTCTGGTGGACCCGGGACGCCGCACAATTCAGCGCAGAGGGCGAGACAGCGTGCCCTGAAGGTATGGCCGGCCCTGCTGCGCTGGCCCTGGGTGGGCAGCAGTTCTGGTGGACCCCGCGCGGCGCCTCAGAGGCAGCCGTGAAGCTTCACAGAGCCCGGCAATTCACTTGTTATGCCGATATCCCGGGTGTCGGCGGTGGCCGCGATATCCCCTATACCCGCTACGACAACCTGAGCTTGCATGATCAGGGCGCCGAAACCTGGTTCGTCGACAAAGACGGCAGGAATCTGGGGTTGCGACTGTTCAACGTTGACTGGCCCATCAATAACTACGATGGCTATTTCACGCGCGATTCACTGGTGATCTATGTCATCGAGAAACTCGATGACGGTAGCACCAAGGAACACGGCTACGCGTTTACCCTCCCCGAGGCGAATCGCATCGGGATCAACCTCAAATGGCTGCTGGCCAGCTGCTTCATGATCTCGGGCAAGGTCGATACCCCCACTATGTAAGAGTGCTATGACGATGCGGAGACGAGACATACTGCGCGGAAGCGGTGCCGGACTGGCGACTCTGGGGTTAGCGCAAAAAACCACAGCCCGAAGCGAGTGCGCATCGGCCGCCGCTGAAACCGCTACCTTCGTACTGGTGCACGGCACCTGGCACGGTGGCTGGGTATGGCAGGACGTCGCCAACACACTGCGGGCGATAGGCCATCGCGTCTATACTCCCACCTGCACCGGCTGTGGTGAGCGCCTGCATCTTACGGGCCCTGACGTGGGGCTCGAGACTCACATTACCGACATCGCTCAGGTTCTCGAGTTTGAGGACCTCCACAACGTCATTTTGGTGGGTCACTCCTTCTCCGGTATCACCATTACTGGCGTGGCGGACCGCTGCCGTGAACGCATAGACAGGATCGTGTTCTTCGATGCGCTGGTGCCCCGCGAGGGGAGAATGAGCGGCGTACCCCGCGACCCCGGGACTGGTGACTTTCCCGAATGGTGGAAGGCCCGGGAAAAGCATTTTATCGATGGCTATCAGATGGATCTCTGGCAGGACTACCCCATGGAGATGTTGGTGCCCGATACTTATCCCGAGGTGGCTGCCAAGTTGAGGCGCTTGATCACCCCGCATCCGGCGAAGCAGTGGACGGACGAATTAGTGCTGGAGCACGGCGGCTGGGAGGGCCTCAAGCCCACCTACATTCATTGTGTGGGACAAACTTATCGGCAAAGCTCTGACCTGATGGTCGGCCCGGCGCGGGGGCCTGACTGGATGTTTATTGAGCTGGATGTCCCGCGGGATGGGATGTTGACGCATCCCGAACTGGTCTCAAATACCCTCTCCGGACTCCTCGTCTGACCTGAAATCAGTGCGTCCATGCGTTAGCTGCTGAAGCACCGACAAAGGCAGGGTTTAGCACTTTAAGCTCACACTGATTGCGTGCCGGGGCCCTTCAAATCACACTGTCCCGGTTATTGCCGTTTCTGAGAACGTTAATGAAACACTGCTGGTACATATTGCTGGGGATCTCAATGATGTCAGCCGCCGATGAATCACCCATCGCCATTGCGCTGCACGGCGGCGCGGGCACGATCGAGCGGGGCGCGATGAGCGAAGAGCTTGAGGCCACCTACCGCGCATTTCTCGATGACGCGATTACCCAAGGCTACGAACAGCTGCGCGAGGGCCGATCCGGCCTCGATGTCGTGGTCACTGTCATTCAGATGATGGAAGACTCTCCGTTATTCAACGCCGGGCGCGGCGCCGTCTATACCTGGGACGGCACCCACGAGCTCGACGCATCCATCATGCATGGAGAAAAACTTGACGCGGGAGCTGTCGCCGGCGTGGGCACAGTGCAATCCCCCATCGCTCTGGCGCGCGCAGTTATGGAGGACTCTCCCCATGTGATGTTGGCAGGCCCGGGGGCTGAAGCCTTTGCCCAAGAGCAGGGATTTGACCCGGTGTCTCCTGAGTATTTTGGGACCGAGCGCCGCCGCGAGGCACTCGAGGCCTACAAAGCCAATGAGCCGGCGGGCCTTAAACCCGAGGCCGACCATAAATTTGGCACTGTGGGCGTGGTGGTGCTGGATCAGGCGGGCAACCTGGTTGCCGGCACCTCAACGGGGGGCATGACAGGCAAGCGCTGGGGACGCATCGGTGACTCACCTGTGATCGGCGCGGGCACCTATGCAGACAACCGCAGCTGCGCAGTGTCGGCGACGGGGCACGGCGAGTACTTTATTCGTCATACCGTCGCGCGTGACATCTGTGCGCGAATGCAGTTTGGCGATGCAACTCTCGAGGAAGCGGCGAGCACTGTCGTCCTAGAAGAGCTGGTGGCAGCCGCAGGTGAAGGTGGCATTGTCGCGGTGGACCCGGCAGGCAGCGTCGCATTGATATTCAATACGCCCGGCATGTACCGGGCATCGATCGATGCTGCCGGCCACAAGGTGGTGGGAATTTATGGCGAGGACGAAACGCCTTGATGGATCGCAGGACGTCACTGGCTTATTGACCTATGATCAGACGTGATCCAAAGAGCCGAGACGCATCATGACCGCGCAGATTACCCACCTCCCTGCAGACACCTCGCAGGAAGCACTACTCCGCTGCATGGCAGAGGATGGTGCCGTCATCATCGATGACGCGCTGGGTGGCGAGCAATTGGAAGCGCTTGATAACGATCTGACTCCCTTTCTAAAAAAGGAAGTGTATGGCCGCGACGCGTTCACCGGTTTTAAGACCCAGCGAATTGGCGCCCTGATTGCGCGCTCGAAAGCTTGTGGCGAGCTGGCGCTGGAACCCCGCATGCTGGATGCGGCAAGAACCTATTTGGCAGAGCACTGCGACGACGTACAACTTCACTTCACTTCTGCCGTGGCGATTGCGCCGGGCGAATCAGCACAGATACTCCACCGAGACCGCGGTATCTGGGGTGGCTACGTACCGCGCCAAATCGAACCGCTGTTCAGCACCATCTGGGCATTGACACCCTTTACGCGAGAGAACGGCGCCACACAGGTGGTGGTCGGCTCTCACCGTTGGGAGAAAAAGCGTCAGCCGGAACCCGATGAGATTGCCTACGCGGAAATGTCGCCGGGCTCGGTGCTCTGCTACAACGGCACTGTGCTGCATGGTGGGGGCGCCAACACCACTGAAGACGAGACGCGGGTGGGCGTCTTTTTACACTACACGCTGAATTGGCTCCGTCAGGAAGAGAATCAGTATCTGTCTTGCCCCCCAGAGCATGCGCAGCATCTCTCTCAGGAACTCCGCGCACTGATCGGCTACGCCAAAGGCGGCTATGTGTTGGGCTTCTATTCAGATCCCGATGACGATATGGCCCAGCATGAATCGGTCAGTCCGGAGAATCTGTTCAGTCAGCACCGCGGCGATTTTGATGTCTTGCCGACTGAAGAACAGTTGGTGTCGCAATCAACGCCCCAAAGCTAGCGTTACCAAGCCACCACCGTGCCATCCTTGCGCATTTCGGTGGCACCCACGTAGACACCATCGGGTAGCCGCATAATGGCCTGATAACCGCCGAAGGGCGCGCCAGTGCCATCCACCTCGACACGATGCCCCATTGCCCTAAGCTGCTCGACAGCCTCGGCCGGCACGCCCGGCTCAACCAGCAGCGTCCCCAGCAGATCTTCATCCACACCTGTGGGCTGGCGCCCGCCGTCGTGATTAAAGCGCGCCGCGTCACCCGCGGTCTGCACGTCCATCCCGAAGTCGATGATATTCACCAGCACTTGCACATGCCCTTGCGGCTGCATCGCGCCGCCCATCAAGCCGAAGCTCATAAACGGTTCACCATCCTTCATGACAAACGCGGGGATGATGGTGTGAAACGGTCGCTTGCCCGGGGCATAGACATTGGGATGACCCTCATCCAGAGAAAAAAGCTCGCCCCGGTTCTGCAACATAAAACCGAGGCCGTCGGGCACCAGCCCCGTACCCATGCCGCGGTAGTTAGACTGAATCAGCGACACCATCATGCCGTCAGCATCAGCGACCGTCAGATAGGTCGTATCGCCCTCCCCCTCCAACATGGGGTCGCCCGGGCCAAATTCAGGGGTCGCACGGTTGGGGTCAATCAGCGCAAACCGCTCCTTACCGTAGGCCTCTGACAATAGCGACTCAAAGGGGATCTCCGCGAAATCCGGGTCCGCGTAATAGCGCGCGACGTCTTCAAAAGCCAAACGCTTGGCCTCGACCATGTAATGGAAAGCCTCCGCCGAACCCCGGGGGTAATCGCGGAGATCCACCTGCTTCAAGATATTGAGCATCTGCAGCGCGGCGAAGCCCTGCCCATTGGGGGGTAATTCATACACGTCGTAACCGTGGTAATGAACGCTGCCCGGGGTGACCCATTCGCCCTGATGGGCTGCGAGATCTTCAAGGCGCATATCCGCGCCAATGCGCTTGAAGTAGGCGTCCATCACCTCAGCAAGCTCACCTTCGTAAAACGCCGCGCGGCCCTTCTCGCCAAGCAACTCCAGCGTTTTGGCAAGATCTGGATTGCGAAAGACGTCACCCGTCTGTGGAGTGGTGCCGCCCGGGAACCAAACGGCGGCCGCGTTATCGAGCTCTTCGATCAACGCCTTCTGCTCCTTGAAGGCGGCGAGGTTACGCCCGAAGTAGTAGGCAATGACGGGGGTAACCGGAAAACCCTCTCTCGCATAGCGCACCGTCGGTGCCAAGACATCCGACATGGGTAACTTGCCGAACCGCTCATGGGCGGCGAACCAGCCGTCTACCGTTCCCGGCACGGTCACGGGTAACGATCCACGCTGAGGCATGCCAATCATGTCGTCGGGCATCACGCCGCTCTCGCGCAGGGCCGCAATCTGACTTTTCAGCTCAGCGAGTGATCGACCCAACGGCGCGCGACCCGAGCCGTTGTAACCATAAAGCTGCTCGGTCTTGGGGTCCCAGATAATGAAAAAGATATCGCCGCCTATGCCATTACCTGTGGGCTCCATCAAACCCAAGGCCGCATTGGCCGCAATCGCCCCATCAAGCGCTGACCCGCCCTGCTTGAGAATATCGATGGCAATTTGTGACGCGAGGGGATGCGCGGTGGCCGCCATGCCGTTTCGGCCGTAGACCGCACTGCGGCTCCAATTGACGGCGTTCGGACGACCGCCCCCGCCGAGCGTCACACTCGCTTCAGCATTGTCATTTTTCGCATTCATTGACTGACCCACACACCCAAGCAGGCAGAGGCTCACAATGACAACTGACAAGTATTGAAAAAGCTTCATGCCGAGGCGCATCCATTTGTTTTTGAGGATCGCATGATAGGCGATATCGATCGGACGCGAGTGGCGGGTGTTGGGTTCTCTGGGCTCACAGCCTTTATTGATACAGGCTCACTGGACAGCCGCTACCCGGCAGTCAATTGTCGTTCAAACAGCGATTTCAGCTTGCCATAGAGGGGTCGATACTGGCTCTCATAGAGTACTTCGTAACGCTTGGCCGCCTCGGGATCAGGCGGGATGCGGCGCGTCTCCCCCACCATCGCCTCACTCGCCGCCGAAATCGAGGGATACCATCCCATTGCCGCCGCGCCCACTATCGCGGCGCCCCGGCCGCTGGCCTCGCAGTCATCAAAGCGCTCTACGGGCAGGTTCAAGACATCCGCCACAATCTGCGCGACCTGATCACTCTGTGCTCCGCCACCAGAAAGGCGTATGCAGGAGATAGGTGTTTTGGTCCGGCGTTCAATGCGCTCTCTACCTGAACGCAAAGCAAAGGCTAACCCCTCAATCAGCGCGCGATACACATGCGCGCGAGTGTGAAAATCCTTGAACCCGATAATGCTGCCGCGCCCCTCGGAGCCTGTTTCACCTAAAACCGGGTTCCAGAAGGGCTGCAACACTAGGCCGCCGGCGCCGGGTTCAGTCTGCGCCAATAATTCATCGAGCAGCGTTTCCGCCGGGACACCGCGCTCCGCAGCCTGTCGTCGCTCTGCCTCGCCAAACTGCTCGAGAAACCAGCTCACCATCCAGAAACCACGAAACACCTGAATCTCGGTGTTGAAGTGCTCGGGGAGTGCCGCTGGGTATGCGGGCATGAACGGCACCACCTCGGCGTATTGCGAGCGCGTGGTGTTGATCGTCGCGGTGGTACCGCAGGACACGCTGGCGACGCCCGCCTCAAGAGCGCCCACACCCAGCACCTCGCAGGCCTTGTCCGCAGCGCCCGCGATCACCGGGACGCCCTCAGGTAAGCCCATCGCCTCGGCTGCCTCGGCCGTAACAGCGCCTAAGGTCTTTCCGACCGAGACGAGCGTGGGCAGCATATAGCGTTTGATCGCCATGCTGTGCCATTTCCAATCCGAATCGGCGCACCAATCCTGTTTTTTGAAATCAAAGGGCACATAACCTACCTGACTGCCCGCGCTGTCTTTGAATTCACCGGTGAGCCGGTAATTCAGATAACCAGAAAGCAGCAGAAAGTGTGCGGTTTTTGCCAGCAGTTCGGGCTGATGCCGCTCGAGCCAGTTGGCTTCAGCCTCTGCCTCAAGATTCTCGACAATCGGTCGGATGCGGAGTAGCGCAAAGAGCGCTCGCCAGATCCACGGCAGCCGTCCGCGAGGAGGGGATCGGCGCTGGTCCGTCCAGATGATGGCGGGTCGCAGTGGTCGCCCTCTCTCATCGAGGTTGATTACCGTGGCACGCTGTGTCGTGACCACCACCGCCGCGATCTCCGAAGGGTCGACTCCCTGCGCCCATAAGCCCTGGCAACTGGAAGACAGTAGCGTCCAGAAGCCCTCCACATCATGTTCGGTCCAACCGGGCTCGGGGTGCTGATACTGATCAAGTGGCAACTGGTGTTTCGCGAGGCACTCTCCAGACTGTTTGTACGCCAGTGCGCGTGCGCTCTGGGTGCCAAAATCGATCGCCAGAATCAGCGAGGGTTCACTGGCTGACGACTCGTTCACAAGTCAGTCGCTCTCAATCCGCGTGTGCGGGCGGGAGAAGGTTGCCGGGGTTGAGGATGCCCTGCGGGTCGATGGCGCGCTTGAGCTTGCGCAGCAGCGCGAGTCCATTCTCTCCGAGGTCATGGTGGATATAGTCGCGCCTGAGGCGACCGGATCCATGATGATGCGCGATGCCGCCACCGGCCTCAGCCGTGGCAGTCAGGGCCCGATCCCAACTTTCCAAGTAGCGATCCCCCATCACCGAGACATCCTCCGGCATGCAGGCAAAGGTGAAGTACAAATTGATGCCAGAGCGATAAACGTGGGAACTGTGAGCCGAGGCATTGACACAATCCGGTACCGTCTTGAGTGCAGCGACTACATCCTCGTAAATCGCATCGATCTGGCTCCAAGTGCCCGACACTTCAATCGTGTCAGCGATCAAACCCTGCTCCAACAAGTCCCGCCATTCGGGCACATTATTGCGATGGCTTATCCAACCCTCTGAGGCGGCGGCATCAGCAGCGTTGAGACCCAAATTTGCCATGACCGACTCGACGGCGAGGATCTCGGCGTCCACCCGCGACGCAGGCCCTTCGTGTACCAGCAGGATCAGGCACTGCTCGTCTCGCACATAATCTGGAAAAAGTCGCGCTACTTCGGATGCGTCGTACTGCCGCATCACCGGTGGCCGCCAATCCTGCTGCACAATCTCGCGCTGGGCGCGAAATCCCGATGCCATATTGGCGCAATACCAGGCACTGAAGCGCTGCGTTTCCGGTTGTCGGCGCAGCGACAGGGTGACAGACGTCACCACCCCATGGGTCCCCTCCGCCCCCAATGCAAGGTGCCGGAGGTCAGGACCAGCTGCCGCTCGGGGCGCCTTACCCAAGGTCACGAGCTCGCCATCGGGCAACACCATCTCGATGGCGTAGACGATGTCCTCAATATTGCCGTACGCGGTCGAAAATTGGCCCGAGGCACGCGTCGAAACCCATCCGCCGACCGAGCTGATCCCAATCGACTGTGGCCAGTGGCCAATGGTCAGTCCTCGCGCTGCGACGGCCTCCTCCGCGACGAGTCCATTGATACCCGCTTCAACCGTGAGGAACAGGTTCTCCTCGTCGATCGACAGCACCTGATCCATGGCGCTCATATCGATCAGTATTTGATCGGGTCGCGGCTCGACACCGCCACAGACACCGCTGCCCAGGCCCCAGGGCACTATGGCAACGTTGTGCTCGGCGGCAAAACGCACCACTGACTGCACATCCGTTGCATCACGGGGGCGCACGACACAAGCGGGCGCGTCCAGCGCCTGCCCCTGCCAATCCTGCCAGTGCTTCAGGCACCAACGATCAAAACGGTGCGCAGCCAAGGCCTCGGCATCAACCGACACCTGTTCAGAACCGATCAGCTCAGCCAGCTGCGCGGCAATCATCCGCAACTCCTTGCCCTGTTACGTCAGGAGAAAACCCCGCCCGACTGGCGCGATCAATATCGCGGCAGTTTTCGATTTCCACTGCTTTTCGGGTGTCATTCCAATCCAATAGTTCAGCCATTGCGGTGGCTGCCTGATTCAGGATTGGCACGCCGGCGCCTTCGTCAAACCATGCCCGACTGCTGCGACGTGCCCAGTAATCCTCTAGGCGGAGCGCGCCTTCCTTTTGCACCGCCTGCTGCACCTCCGCTTTCACTAGCTCGTCGCAGCCAGTATTTCCTAGCAGACCGGGCGCTTCCGCGCCGTACAGACGCGCAAGCCTTTCTGCCTGAACATCACCGACTCCTGTCAGGTCGCTAGCGAGCACTACGGTATCGCCTCCCGGTAGCGGGACATCCGCCGTGGTGCAGGGCTTCGCGGTGAAGCCATGGTTCTCAATCACCGTATCAACAACGCGCTCGGCCATGGCGCGGTAGGCCGACAATTTGCCGCCCCCTACCGACAGCAAGCCGCTGGGCGAGGTCCAAACCTCGTCCTTGCGGGACAATTCTTTTGAGGCGCGACCGGAGCCATCACCCACCAAGGGACGGATACCCGACCACACCGAGACGATGCGATCTAGCGAGAGATTCGCTTCGGGCATCGCCTTCTGAGTGGTCGCCAATAGATAACTCACATCCTGATCTGTCACCGGTGGCCAGTACTCATGTTCCGGGTGGTAGTCATCGGTGGTACCAATATAGGCGTACTCCCCCAATGGCACGGCAAAGATGCGGCGCGCGTCCGGTGTGCGCATCACGACGGTATTACGGACCGGCAGATCGGCGTGGTCAAAAACCAAATGCACGCCTCGACTGAGGGCTAACCTGGGCGGCTGGGCCTGCTCCAAATCACACACCTGATCAACCCAGGGCCCCGCAGCGTTCACCACCGCCCGGGCACTGATTGTGAGCTCGCGCGTCTCACCCGGCAGCGTTGACGTTGCATCGATAGTAAATGTTTCATCTTTTCGGATATTGGTGGCCTTGAGATAGGTCACCGCTGTCGCACCGTGATCAATCGCGGAGCGCACCGTCGCCACCGTGAGGCGCGAATCGTCGGTCAGGAACTCGGGGTAGACCACCGCGCCGTTGAGTCGAGAGCGCTCAATCAGCGGCTCTTTTTCAGCGAGCTCATCTTTAGACCAAACTTCATGATAATCAGCCCGTTCAACGCCGCCCAGACGCTCGTAAGCCCATAGCGCTGCTCTGAGTAAGAGTTTGCTTCGCACGCTACCGGTGGGAATCACATAAGGGGTTTTCAGCGCGAGATGCGGCGCAATCCGGTGCAGCGTGGCGCGCTCAGAGGCGGACTCTTTCACAACCGCCACATCCCCTGCGACGAGGTAACGCAGACCGCCGTGAATCATTTTAGAACTGCGACTCGAGGTCCCGCTGGCTAAATCCTGGGCTTCAATCAATGCCACAAACAGACCCCGCATGGCGGCATCTCTGGCAACCCCGGCGCCGGTGATCCCCCCGCCAATCACCAACAGATCGAAGCATTGGTCAGATAATGCTCCTAGCGAGGCGGCGCGATCTGTCTGGTTAAAGTCCTGCAATGCCATAGGTCCCCCAACGAAGACCCTCAATCTACCAGCATCACCAGAGAATAAATGTCTAAAATAGGACAATCTTACTCACTGGGAGCAACGCGCTGTGGCACAGAATCTTCCTACCAAGGAATTGGTCCAATTTCTGGGCAAGCTACCCGTGTTTGAGCGCCTCTCTGCGGAGCAGCGCACGGCTTTGCTTGACCAGTGCCAGTTACAATCCCTCGAACAGCGAGAGGTGATGCAGGCTGCGGGTGATCCGCATCATCACCTTTGGGTTATCGTCACCGGCGAAATTGCCATGGTGGCCAATTCTGAAGACGGTGACGAACTGACCTTGGCGATCTTCGGCCCTGGCAGCACGTCCAGCTGGATCGCGCTCTTTCACGATACACCGGCAGAGCGCAACCTGATCGGTAGCACAGGCAGCCACATTTTGGGGCTGCCGCGTAACGTCGCCCTGCAGCTACTCGAAAATCATCCCGCGCTCTACCCGGTTGTGCTGAAGATTGAGGCGAACCGCTTTCGAGCAGCGCTCAATTTACAGCAACATAATCTCGTTAGAGAACGCCCCCGTCGCGTGGCCGGCTTGCTATTGATGCTGTTCGAAATGAGTGGCGACGGTCGTCGATCCAACATCATACGGCTCACCTCACACCAGCTTGCGAAAATGGCGCACTGCTCCCGCCAGTCATTGTTTAAGGCCGTCAAGAACCTGACCGAGCAGGGTGCGGTGAGACAACGATACGGGGAGATTGAGATCACCGACATACAAAAACTGCGGTCTGTGTATCGAGGCGCTACTCGCTAAGTCCGTTAGGGAGTCGTACGGGTCAGTCTCTGGCCTGCGCCAGCCCCTTCAATCAATTGACCGTGCTGCGCTGACAGTTGCCCCGCAACCCAGACGCTGTGGATACCCGCAGGTGGCTCAAAGGGCGCCTCGTAAGAGGCCTGCGCTGCAACGGTGGCGGGATCAAAAATCACGATGTCCGCGTCAACACCCACGGCTATCCGTCCTTTGCGCGCAAATGCAGGTGCAAAAGCCTCGAGCCGCTGTGCGGGATACAGGCTCAGGCGCGCAATGGCGTCGCTCAGGCTCAGCAAGCCCTCATCTCGAACATACTGACCTAGGATGCGCGTTGAGGTACCTGCGCCATTGGGCACCACTTTGCGGTCATAACTGAGCAGCGGCATGGCATCGCTGGCCACCATCACGTGGGGCCGCTTAATAGCCCGGCGATTCCAGTCCTCCCGGATGTAGTGGTGCATGGTTTGACCGTCGGGCCGCGTTTCCCGGTAGGCCTTGAAAGTGTCCTCCGTGAGCCACTCCCCGGTCTCAGCCCACTGCACATCGCTGTAGTCGATGGCGAAAATCTCGCGCCAGTTGCGGGAAAACACGTCAGACGAAATCGCAGCCGAACCGGAGGTCCAGGGGAACATTTCGGTCGTGACATCGACACCACGCGCTCGCGCGGCATCGATTTCATCGAGCCAATCATCCACGCCGCTCATCGCACTCGCGTTAAGGTGGCATATATGAACTGCGGCGCCGAGCCGCTCTGCCGCCCCAATCACCTCAAGCAGACCCGCCGGATCGCCATCGACCCCGCGACGAACATGTACAAAAGCCGGTACGTCATGGCGCGCGGCGACCGAGAAGATCATGTCGCGCTCGGCATCATCCACTGCCCGCGTCATGTAGTCGAGCAAGAATCCGATGCCCAAGCCACCCGCATCGAGCTCGGCCTCGAGCATGCGCTCCATTTGCTGGCGTTGAGCGGCCGTGGCGGCCTGAGTAAATGCGCTACCCGACATATCGAGCTTGCCTGTCGCGGCCAGCGCTTTTAGCGCATCGGGGTCGACGACCTGCATGCGAATCCAGGCGTGCCCAACCGAGGCTCCGAAATGCGTGAGCGGCGCATCATCCAGCTGCTGACCAAAACGCGCAATGGGAAACCCGCCCGCCTCGAGTTCCAGCACCGTGGTGACACCATCGAGTAATTCAAGACGATATCCGGCCGTCGCCACGCTATGGGAGTGCAGGTTAATAAAGCCGGGGCTGACTACCAGTCCCCGCGCATCCACAACATTCTCGGCCTCAAGCGGCGTCTCGCTGATCGCCGCGATCTTGCCGGACCGAATGCCCACTGACCGCACAGCGTCCAAACGACTCGCGGGGTCGATCACCCTGCCGTGATTAATCGCGACATCGTAGGGCTGCGGCGCCTGACCACAGGCAACCAGTAATAGCAGGCCCGTGGCAACGAACGCTCTGGCGAGCCCAGCCCTCGAAAATGGAGCAAGGTAACTAGATGGCATCACAGAACCTGGTGAGCACATAGCGATGGCCCGGATCCGCAAATCGCCCGCTGTCAGGAGAAGACAGGCTTGGGGAGCAGGTAATGGTCCAGCAGCATAATCGGGAAGATCGCCATGAGATAGACGATAGAAAAGCGAAACATTTTCATCGCGTCGCTGTTTTTCATCGTGCGTAGCAACATCACCGCCTGATAGATGAAAATACCGCCGAGCGCAGACGCCCCGATAAGATAAATCCAGCTGCTGAGCCCTGTAGCCACCGGCAACAAAGACGCCACAAACAGCATCAGGGTATACAGAAGGCTATGCACAGCGGTGTAACGACTGCCGTGGGTGACGGGCAGCATCGGGATTTCCACCTTGGCGTACTCCTCCTTGCGCGCGATCGCCAGCGCCCAGAAATGGGGCGGCGTCCACGCGAAAATAATGAGCACCAGCAGGAGTGCGTGACCATCGACCTGATTGGTGACCGCCGTCCAACCCAGCAGAGGCGGCATCGCGCCGGCCAGTCCACCGATCACGATGTTCTGGGGCGTCGCGCGTTTAAGGTAGAGCGTATAGATAAAGGCATAGCCAACGAGGGACGCCAAAGTGAGCCAGGCGGTCAAGGCGTTCACCCAGGTCAGCAGCACCACCATTCCCAGAGAGCCCAATACAAATGCAAAAACCGCGGCGCCCTGAGAATCAATTTTTCCTTTGACAATAGGTCTTCCGGAGGTGCGCGCCATCACGGCGTCGACATGTTGATCCGCGAGATGATTAATCGCAGCCGCTGATCCCGCGCACAGCGCGATCCCGACACTGGCAAAGATCACGACATCAACCGGCACAGCACCCGGGGTCGCCATGCACATGCCTACGATGGCCGTCAGGATCATCAGCCACACCACGTTGGGCTTACACAGCTCGTAATAATCTCGCCAGGTGGCGCGCTCTGTCAGGCTGGATTCCATTAAAAGGGTCGACTCATTGTGGGTTGTAGATTGTAGTTTGTAGTAAGGGCTGTCTGATCCCCATGTTACTGCAACACATGCCAGACCGCGCCCTCTCGAAGCAGATTTGCGCTGGCAATATTGACGCGGACGGGATGGATTGGTCAGACTGAACCGCAAAAGTGTATGGGGCAGGATCCGGCGTGAGCAGCATCACACGGGAAAAAGTCATGGCGACGGTGCTCGTTGCCGCAGCATTAGTCGGTATCGCGCTGGCGGGTTCGGGGTATTGGGCGCTCTGGCAGTCGCGTAGCGCGGCCGAAGAGCAACTGATGCCGGCACCACTCGTTGCCTTTCCGGAACGCAAACCGCTGGCAGAATTTATTCTGGTAGATGATGAAAAAGGGGTCTTCGACCTCAAATCACTCGAGTCTCGGTGGTCATTCATCTTCTTTGGTTTCATGTACTGCCCTGACATCTGTCCGACCACCTTGTACGACCTGTCCCAAGTGAAGCAGGAGATTGTTGCGCAAGGGATCAGCGAATCCGATATTCAGTTCGTGTTCATCTCCGTAGATCCGGCCCGCGATAAAGCGGCGCAGATTCAACGTTACGTTCAATATTTTGATCCTGCCTTCCTCGGCGCTACCGGCTCAATCGGCCAACTCACTAACCTCACCCGGCAACTCGGTGCACCGTTTCGTGCGGAACCGGAAACAGCAACGAACGTCTATGAGGTGACGCACTCGAGCGCCGTCTATCTGGTGGACCCGCTCGGTCAATACGCGGGCATTATCAGCCCGCCATTTGTGGCCTCAGAGGTGGCGGCACAGTTCTCGCAACTCTTCCGCACCAATGATGAGACGCCCCAGCTAGCGCTGCGACGCTGAGACCTATTCCTGCTTCTCCGCGTGAACCGTATCGACCCGGTCCGGTACGTCGAGATTGTGGTCTACTAATACGTAGGCAAACACATACATAAACACCGTGAGTAATAAGAACACGACGATATGTGTCGTGTAGTTACTACCTTCTGTCTTCTGGCCACCCATTGCTGCTACCTCTCTTCAATATACCCAGGCGGATTGCGTCAGTGATGCGGCGGAGCCGCAGGGGCCGCAATAATCAACTCTTTCAGGAAGTACACACCGCGCTGGAAGAACGTCCAGTCTGCCTCGAGGGAACCGATGGCCACCAGCGTCAACAGCAGTATTGGCGGTAACAAAATAAAGTACACCATCGCCAGCCGCTCCCACACCATGTGCATAAAGACGGCAATAATCAGGCCGGCTTTCAGCACCATAAAGAACAGGATCAGGAACCAGCGCAGGTAACCTTGTACCTGATAGTAGTCCACGGCATAGGACATGGCGCTCAATACAAAGAGCAGCGTCCAAATTTTGAAGTACACCCCCAGCGGGTGCTGGATGGCTTCTTCTTCACGGATGACGGGTTCGTGACCGTCAGCGGTATGGTCCATGACTTACCCCCTTACCAGAGATAGAAAAACGCAAAGATGAAGACCCAGACCAAATCCACGAAGTGCCAGTAGAGGCCCAGGATCTCGATCTCCTCATAATTTCCGCCGCGCTTGGTAAACCATCCCGGCGTTTGATCATCTAGATGGCCGGCGGCCACCTTGTAACAGAAAATGAATAGGAAAATGACGCCGATCGACACGTGGAAGCCATGGAAGCCGGTCACCATAAAGAATACGGAACCGAATTGAGCCGCCCCCATCGGGTTGCCCCAGGGTCTCACGCCTTCCTCGAAGATCAGCTTGCTCCACTCGAAGACCTGCATACCAACAAACGTCGCGCCGAGTATGGCGGTCGCCAGCAGCAACCAAAATGTCACCCACTTGTTTTTGCGATAGCCATAGTTCACCGCAAGCGCCATCGTGCCCGACGATGTGATCAGCACGAAGGTCATAATCGCGATCAGAATCAGCGGGATTGGCGCCCCGCCAAAGCTCAACGCGAAGACCTCACTGGCACTGGGCCACGGGTCTAGCGTCGACATGCGTACCGTCATGTAAGAGGCCAGGAAGCAGCCGAAAATGAACGTATCGCTGACGAGGAAGATCCACATCATCGCCTTGCCCCAGGGTACCCCCTTGAAGGCGCGCTGATCCGAACTCCAGTCATCAAAGAAGCCTGCTAAGCCGGGCTTCAACTCCAGTGAATCCGATGCCATTGTCTCTGTCGACATGGTCTCCTCCCCCGTTAAATAAAGCCGCAGATCCTGAGCAGGATCTCGAAATTGTTACCTGTGAACAGCAAGCCAAACACCACCAGCCAAACGCCCAATAGGTAGTGCCAGTAAAGCGCACAGTTCGACACGCTGTGTTCCATAGCCCGCACGTCAGACTGTCCAAAAGCACGGCTAATCGCGCGAATCAACGCGACCATCCCGCCCATCATGTGTAGTCCGTGAATGCCGGAAATCATGAAAAAGAAGCCGACCGAGGGATTGCTGAAATCACCCAGCACCATCGCGGTGAGTTGCTTCCAGGCCACAAGCTGGCCGACCAGGAAAAGCACCGTTAACACTCCGGCACCGAGCAGTGCCCCGCGCACCCATTGGACCTGATCCGCGCGCGTCCACATTAATGCTGCCTGAAGGCACAAACTGCTGAGTAACAGCAAGCCGGTGTTCGCCCACAGCAGGCTGATTTGCGGCGTAGGCTGCCAATCCTGATAGAGCATGCGGCCACCGTAGGCCACAATCATGAGCATAAAGAAAATGCTCACCACGCTCAGCAGTACTTTGAGCGCAGAGCGCCGTGAATTCAGTGCAATCTCAGCCCCGGACAATGCGGGCGCAATCGGCCCGGTGTTGGCGATCCAGGGCTGCTCAGTAAAGATATTGCTCATTGTGCGCCCTCGGACTGCGCGTTGCGCGGTGGCACATTCTGAGGAATGAAGTCGTCCTCAACCCCCGGCACGCTGTAGTCGTAGGCCCATCGATACACGCAGGGCAGTTCCTTACCAAAGTTGCCGTGTCCCGGCGGTGTGGTCTCGGTTTGCCACTCGAGCGTGGTCGCGTTCCAGGGATTGCCCGACGCCTTTTTGCCGTTAAAGGCACTGACGATCAGGTTGTAGAGGAACACGATCTGCGCAACACCCACCACCAGTGCTGCGATGGTGATACTCGCGTTTACGTTCTGCGCCGAGTCGGGCAGGAAGGTGGTACCGGTGATTTCGAAGTAGCGGCGAGGCACACCCATGATGCCCAGATAGTGCATGGGCAGGAACACCAAGTATGAACCCACAAATGTGGTCCAGAAATGGAAGCGTGCCATACCCTCGTGGTACCAGCGCCCCGTGATTTTGGGGTACCAATGATAGATCGCACCGCAGACCACCATGACCGGCGCCACCGCCATCACCATGTGGAAGTGCGCCACCACAAAGAGCGTATCGGACAGCGGCATACTCACTGTCGCATTACCAAGGAAGAGCCCCGTCATCCCGCCGTTAATAAAGAACAGCAGGAACGCTATCGAGAAAAGCATCGGAATGGTGAGGTGGATATTGCCTTGCCAGAGCGTCAGCACCCAGTTGTAGACCTTCAGTGCGGTGGGTACCGCAATGATCAGGGTGGTCGTGGCGAAGAAGAAGCCAAAGTAGGGGTTCATCCCGCTCACATACATGTGGTGGGCCCATACCACGAAGCTCAGCGCGCCAATGATGACGATCGCCCACACCATCATGCGGTAACCAAAGATGTTTTTGCGCGCGTGAATGCTGATGAGATCGGACACAATGCCAAAGGCAGGCAACGCCACAATGTAAACCTCGGGGTGGCCGAAGAACCAGAACAGGTGCTGAAACAAGAGCGGGTTGCCACCCACATGCTCGGCCTCGTTACCCATAGTCATGATGGCGGGCATAAAGAAGCTGGTACCCAGCAATACATCTAGCGACATCATAATGGCGCTGACAAATAAAGCCGGAAAAGCGAAGAGCGCCAGAATGGTGGCAACAAAAATACCCCAAATCGTCAGCGGCATACGCATCAGTGTCATTCCGCGGGTTCGAGCCTGCAGGATTGTCACCACGTAGTTCAGACCGCCCATGGTGAAGCCGATGATGAACACCGCCAGAGAGGCCAGCATCAACAGGATGCCCGCTTCCGAACCGGGCGTACCCGGCAAAATCGCCTGCGGCGGATATAGCGTCCATCCCGCACCGGTGGACCCGCCACCCACAAAGAAACTGGCGGCGAGCAACAGCACCGCCGTGAAGTAGACCCAGAAACTGATCATATTCAGCCACGGGAACACCATGTCCCGCGCACCGACCATCAGCGGGATCAGATAGTTACCGAATCCGCCGAGGAACAAGGCCGTCAGCAGGTACACCACCATGATCATGCCGTGCATGGTGACCGCCTGTAGGTAATAAGCGGGATCAATAAAGGTGAAGGTATTCGGCCAGGCCAGTTGCAGTCTCATGAACCATGAGAGCACCAGCGCCACCATGCCGATGGCGATAGCCGTCGCCGCGTACTGGATCGCGATGGTCTTCGCGTCCTGTGAAAAAACGTATTTTCCCAGCCAGGTCTTGGCATGGTAGAGCTCCATCTCCCCCACTTCGGCGGGGCGAACAAAACTCGTCTCGTCGTGTGCTATGTGTTCCATCGTATTCTCCGCACTAATTCTGCTGCGCCAGCGTTACCGGCTGCTGTGGGTTTTCCAAGGTAGAGATGTAAGCCACCATGTCCTCGATGGCCTGATCGTCTACCAGAGTGTTGGCAACCAATCCCATCTGAAGTCCGTAGAGGTCATCAGCGTGGCGGCCGCGAATACCGTCGCGGAAATTCTTGATCTGGGACGCGAGATACCAATCTTCAAGCCCCGTCAGCGCGGGCGCGTTGACCGTCCAGACACCCTGACCGAGCTCGCCATGGCACTGCGCGCAGGTCGAGACATATAGCGCCTCTGATTTGCTGGGGTCGCCTGAAGCGCTTGGCTCGTAACGCTCTACGGCCGCCGTCAGGCCCATGTTGGGGCCGTCATCAAATTCGGGCTGACCCGAGAGGGTGTCGATGTAGCTCACCACATTATTGATCGCGGCGGCGTCGCCCAGCATCATCGCCATCGGCGCCATGGTGCGGCCCCAGGTATCGTCCTCGTGGGTGCCGCGCACACCGCGCTTGAAGTGGCGCAACTGCCGCTTCATGTACTCACTGTCCATCCCAGCCAGCCGCGGCGCATGCATTGCTTTATTGCCTTCGGCATTCACGCCGTGACAAGAACTACACACCGCATAGGCGGCCTGCCCGGCGACCAGATCGGTGCTCAGTTCTGCCTGCGTCTCCGCAAAAGTGGGCTGATCTGCCAACCATGCTGCATACGATTCATCGCTGTCGACAATCACCCGGCCGCGCATCGCGTAATGGCCCACGCCGCATAGCTCCTCGCAGAGCAAGTCGTAGCTGCCCGTCTCGGTGGGTTCAGCCCAGATGTAGGACACCTGACCGGGAACGAAGTCCATCTTCACGCGGAACTGAGGGACCGTGAAGTTATGCAGCACGTCGGTTGACCTGAGCAGAAAGGTCACCGGTTGGTCGACCTTCAGGTGCAGAACGGGGTCGTAGACGATCACGTCGTCTTGACCGAAGGGGTCAGACGGGTCAATGCCCAGCGGGTTGTCCTCGCTGGTGTGGCTCACTGCCACCGCACCCAACTGGCCATCCTCTCCGGGGAGCCGGTAGGACCAGTTCCACTGGCGCGCCAGCACCTCAAGTTCCATGGCATCGTCCGGAGGCGTCACCACGTCCTTCCAGATCAACAGACCCGGCGCCAGCATCGCAGCGATGCCCACCGTGGTGAGGCCGGTGAGCCACGTCTCCATCTTGACGCTCTCGGGCTCGTATTCGGCCCGGCGGCCTTCCTTATTTCTAAACTTGATGATGCAGTACGCGATAAAAACGTTACACAGCACGAAGCCCAGCCCGGTGACGACAAACGTCAAAGTGACGGTGTCGTCCATCGAGGACCAGTTAGACGCTATCGGTGTGAAGTACCACGGACTGAGGAAGTGGAACACCACCGTCCCCAAAACCAAGACGAGCAATACAATTGCAGCAAACATAGTTTATCTCTCGCACCCAGTGCAAAAAATGGGCACCAACGCCCCCCCAGTACGCGACCATCAGAGTAAAAAACTACCGCTTACCGCATTCTTCTCGTGATGTGCCGATACTCCCTATTGGTGGCTGTACTTTGCAGCCGCGTTATTGTTGTTGTTTGTTCGGACGGCCCTGAAAAATCAGCGCCCAATTCCTGAACTTCTCCCAATTACGAAGCAGCAGCATCAGCGCCCGGGTGTGCGTCACCTCGGTGCCCGCTCGCTCCAGCTTGGGATGTTGTTTTAAAACTTTTTTGAGTTTTTTCTGGTCTGCCCGATCCGTCTCGACAAACAGCACGTGTCGTCCTTGGGCCAGCGCTTTTTCGAATCGGGTGAAATGAACGTTCGGCGCCTGCATGCCGATAAAACCGGCCTCCCAGGTCGCAAAGCCGAAACCGATAATGGCGAGGAAGATGAAGGGCACCCACCCTACTTGCTGAGCGATGCCGGAGAAATGCGCAACCAGCAGGATCAAGCCCGCTACCGCCAGGCCTAATACTGCGCCAATCTCTCCAGAGTGGATGACATCCGTCTTCAAGAAGCTCGCGACGCGATTCACGTCGTGGCCATCCAAGCCAACATCATCATTACTGAGCAAATAAATCTGGGGACGGGCTATACCGCCAGCTTCGAGGTCGTGCTCGATCTGTTCCAAATCGTCCAGATCGTCACTGATGTAGTAGAAGCGCTTCATGAGCCCTCCTTTTTTTAATTATTATCGTTGTGACCTCGACGCCGCCCTTTTCGAGTCATCCGCCGAAGCAGCCCTCTCATACCAGCCTCTTTGTGCTGTCTGGCTGTTTGGCGCCAACATCCCCCGATGTGTGCTCGCACAGCCATGAGAAAACTCCTCACTCACCTGAGTATAGACCCGTACTTTTCAGAAAGAAAGCGCCGGTTTTGCACTGCTAAAACGCGATAACAGGGCTTGGCTTGAAAGCGTTAGCCGCAGCTGGGAGCCCGCACACAGCCGGAGAGTAAGCTGATTAGCACGGGGTCAACGGACACTTCTCGAGGAACTGACTGAGCGGATCCAGCCGGTAATCGCCGAAGGGGGAAATGTCGCGGTAGCCGATCGAGCGGTATAAAGTATCTGCCTCAGGCTGATAAATACCCATCTCCAGTCGAGCACAGTCGATACCTTCTGCGAAAATCTCAGACTCAATGGCGCTCATTAATGTGCGGGAGAGACCGCGCCCACGATGGGAATCTTGCACATATAAACGCTTGATTTCCGCATACCCCGCCTCGCGATAGAAACGCGCCGCCACACAGGCAATACACTGGCCGGGCTCGCCATCGGACGGGAGCGCAGCTTGTTTCATCGACTGCTCCGCGCTCACAGGGCTCGAAGGCGTGTGTGATGTGATGCTTGGTGTGATGAAAGCACCGAGAAAGACCGCGTCACCCGTCCGCAGACTCTCGCTACTGACCAGATGGTTGCTCTCTGCTGGGTACAAAGAAGCCATATATTCGTCGGAGAGCACCAACAGATGATCTGCCTCGGCACCCACTATCGGTGCCAGCGAGATGCTCACAGCGTCGACTCCGCATTCATGCTGCTCGGCAGATTGATCCATCTCAATGACCTTATCACGCACTCAGCAACTCCCTACCCTTCGTAGAACCGTTCTGAGGAACAGCGCCCAAACTCATGACAGCCCATCCGTGACAGTCCCGTAAGCGAAGGCGCGACATTACACGCCTCATTCCGGCACCCATTCGTTAGTGAATGACGATCAAAACCAGCGCACCATGCCGATCAATCCCGCGACCGCGTAGAAAAACTGCAGCAGTAAGATACCCCGGTGCCCACCGAGATAAGCCCAGGCGCCGATCGAGAGGGCGGAGACAAAGAGCAACACGAAACCAAGGAATTCCAGCCCTACATTGGACGCCACAAACAGCGAGTAGACGATGGCGGTACCACACCGAACCACTCAAGGGCTTTCAGATTCATCGTCATAGTAATTGGTCTCCTATTTACCCCGGGCGGGGCCGGCGCGAGTATGCCGCGAATTATCGCCGGGGCACAGCGCAGGTTTCCGTTCCAGCCGGACCAATGTCACCCACTACCCAGCCCGCGCGGTTTCTGGAGCAGTTTCAGAATCAGGTATCTCGCAGTCGCTCTTGAAGAACGGGTAAACTCAGGCGTAGCGGACACCGATGAACGTTTTGTAATGAAAACTTGAGCACCGTTAACGACGTGACAACACTCTCTCAATTTCTGCAGTCTCGCTGGTACTGGCTGACTCTGGCCCTGTTCGGTATCGCCTTGCTGGGTGTCGCGCTTTACTACCAGTACGCGCTGGGTGACGAGCCGTGTCAGGTGTGTATTCACGCGAGACTGTGGGTGGTCGCCTTTGCCTTGATCGCCCTCATCATGTTACTCACACCGCAAATCTCGCTACTACGTGTCGCGGGAAATGTGGGTGTGATCATCGCCGGTGCGGGACTTTTCGAGCGCGCTCGCTATTTGTACCGACTGGAAAACGGCATCGGAGACGGTAGCTGCCAGTTTCAGCTTGGGATGCCAGACTGGTTTGCCGTGGACCGATGGATGCCCTGGCTGTTCGAAGTCCGCAATCTGTGCTCCTTCACCCCCGAGATGCTATTCGGGCTGAGCATGGCAGAGACCTTGATGGGGGTGGGCGCAGGCGTCTGCCTGGCAGCCGGTTGGGTGATGATACGAGACGTAGCTGGGCCCCTCGGAAGGCAACCCGCTTAACTCATTAGAGAGAGTCGAAGTTTGAAAGGCCATCCGCAGTCGCTAGAGGGACACTACCACCGCGATGGCTTCGTCAGCGGCATCCCTATCTTGTCGAAAGATGAGTCACTCCAGCACCGAGAACAACTCGAGGGAGCCGAGACTACTCTGGGGCACTCGCTTCACTACTTCAACAAAGTCCACACCGTCATGCGCTCGCCATACCAGCTGGCGACACACCCGAACTTATTGGATGCCGTGGAGGCCATTTTGGGCCCGGACATCCTGCTTTATAACGTGACGTACATCATTAAAGAGCCCAATAGCCGAACCTTCGTCAGTTGGCACCAAGATCTGACCTATTGGGGCTTCGACGGCAGCGACCAGGTGTCAGCGTGGCTCGCCCTTTCTCCCGCCAATGCGCGCAGCGGATGCATGCAGATGATCCCGGGAAGTCATCTGGAAGGCACCAGGGATCAGGAGACTTCAGATGATCCCGACAACGTGCTGTTGCAATCACAGACCATTGCCAATGTAGATGAGAGCCGCGCGGTGAGCTGTGAGCTGGCGGTGGGAGAGGCCTCCTTGCACCACGGCTGGACGGTACATTGTTCGCGTCCCAACTTGAGCGATGACCGCCGCATTGGTCTGAACGCGCAGTACATCCGGCCAAGCATGCGCCAAACCAAATCTGACCACGACTCCGCCATACTGGTTAGGGGAGAGGATACGTTTGGATACTACCGGCAGGACGTGGCTGCGCAGTCTTGGTTAGCGGAGAATGCTGCCCAAGAACTGGCAATTGCCAGAGCGGACTATCAAGATATTGCGGGACGCGCGAATCCGTCCTGAGCACCTAGCATTCGATCAGACTGACCGGCACCTCGAGAACGTTGATCGCCAACCCACCGCGGGCGGTCTCTTTGTACTTATCTTGCATATCACGACCCGTGTCGCGCATGGTCTTGATCACCTGATCCAGCGAGACAAAGTGCTCACCGCTGCCACGAAGGGCCATCCGCGCGGCACTGATCGCCTTTACCGCACCCATCGCGTTCCGCTCAATACAGGGCACCTGCACCAAGCCACCGATCGGGTCACAGGTCAGACCGAGGTTATGCTCCATCGCAATTTCTGCGGCGTTCTCCACCTGCGCGGGGGTACCACCCAAGGCATCAGCCAGAGCGCCCGCCGCCATCGAGCAGGCCGAGCCGACCTCACCCTGACAGCCGACCTCAGCACCCGAGATGGAGGCGTTGATCTTGTAGAGGATGCCAATCGCGCCAGCGGTCAGCAGGAAGCGGCAAACGTCTTCGTCGCTCGCACCACGGCAGTGGTGCAGGTAGTACTTGAGCACGGCGGGAATAATGCCGGCCGCGCCATTGGTGGGCGCCGTCACAATCCGCCCACCGACCGCATTCTCCTCGTTCACTGCCAGCGCATAGAGCGTGACCCAGTCCATGGTATTCAGCGACTCATCGCCGAGGGAATCGCCCTGGCTCTTGAGCTGGCGGTATAACTGGGCCGCCCGCCTTTTTACCTTCAGGCCGCCAGGCATAATCCCTTCAGTACGACAGCCTCGGTCAATACACGCCTGCATGACCTCCCAGAGCGCAAGCAACCCGCTGCGGACCTCGGCTTCGCTCCGCCAGGCCAGCTCGTTGGCCAGCATCAACGAGCTGATGGAAAGGCCATGCTCTTTGCACTGCGCGAGTAGCTCCTCGGCCGTTGAGAACGGATATCGCACCGGTGTGGGATCATCCACGACCACGTCACCATCACTGGCCGACTCGTCCACCACGAATCCGCCGCCCACCGAGTAGTACACCCGGGTCTGCAACGCCTCGCCCTGCTCGTCGTAAGCCGTGAAGCGCATGCCGTTGGCGTGGAAAGGCAATGTCTCGGTGCGATGCATAATCAAATCATCGCGGTAGTCGAAGGCAACCTGATGAGTGCCCAGCAGGTTCAGGCTGCCGTGTTCGCGCGCAGCAGCGACGCGAACCTCAATACCGTCGATATCGACCGTATCAGGGGCCTCGCCCTCCAAACCCAAAATGATCGCCTTTGGGGAGCCGTGGCCGGCACCCGTGGCCCCGAGCGAGCCAAACAACTCGGTGGTCACCCGATAACAGGAGCTTAGGGAGCCTGTGTCCTCAAGCGCCACGGCAAACATCCGTGCGGCGTGCATAGGGCCGACGGTATGAGAGCTGGAGGGACCGATACCCACCTTAAACAGGTCGAATGTGCTGATAGACATGGGTTGAAGCTGGTTGAGGCGCGATACGAGCGGCGGGGGAGTGTAGCGCCTAAAAAATGCCCGCGTCACGCGAATTTATCGTTATTACCATATGGCTGTTCTACGCCGAAACTTAGCTCAGTGGATTCGTGTCGAGAGCGATCTCGTCGGACTCAAATAGCCGCTTATCGCGAGCTGATGGCGGCACATTGCGGGCTGATAGCCTCAGATCTCTGATCGCGACACGCGAAAGCGGCGACCTTATGCACGTGATTGGGCTGAAACACCGAGTTTTCGCCCTACTTTGTCGCCCTACAAGGCGGTTGCGTTGTGCGCTGTCTCCCTTATCATGCGCGATCTTTTGGCCAATCTAAGGCCTTTTCAGCTTCAGCGGCGAGCCCGCACCGCCAGTGGACTATGACTATGAGCACTCCCACCAAAATCTATCTTGACGAGTCGGAGATGCCGACGCGTTGGTACAACGTGGTTGCAGACCTGCCGGAGCCACCACCACCGCCGCTGCATCCAGGTACACACCAGCCAGCGACCGGAGACGATTTCGCCGCCCTGTTCCCCAAGGCACTGATTGAGCAGGAAATGTCTGCAGAGCGATACATCGATATCCCGGGCGATGTGCTCGATGTCTATCGACTGTGGCGCCCCAGCCCCCTGTTCCGCGCACACCGCCTTGAGAAGTTACTCGATACCCCGGCACGCATTTACTACAAGTACGAGGGTGTGAGCCCAGCGGGCTCCCATAAACCCAACACTGCGGTACCGCAGGTCTGGTACAACGCGCAGGAGGGGATTCGCAAGCTCACTACGGAAACGGGTGCGGGTCAGTGGGGCAGCTCACTGGCTTTTGCCTGCGCACAATTTGGACTGGAATGTGAGATTTGGCAGGTGGCCGCGTCTTTTAGGGCAAAACCCTATCGGCGCACCATGATGGAGATTTGGGGTGGGCAGGTACACCCAAGCCCCTCAGAGGTCACCGAGTATGGCAAGTCATTATTGGCTCAGGATCCAGATCATCCTGGCTCGCTGGGTATCGCGATCTCTGAGGCCGTCGCCGAAGCAGTCGAGGACCCTACCATCCGCTACGCACTCGGTAGCGTGCTGAACCATGTACTGCTCCACCAGACCATTATCGGTGAGGAAGCCTTGCTGCAGTTGGCGAAAGTCGACGAAACACCGGACGTGCTGGTAGGTTGCACAGGCGGCGGCTCCAACTTCGGGGGCCTAGCATTTCCCTTCCTACGCGAGAAGCTCGCGGGCAAAATGAACCCGACGATTCGATGCGTTGAGCCGGCGGCTTGCCCAACACTCACGAAAGGCGAATATCGTTACGACTTTGGCGACACCGCGGGCCTGACGCCGCTGATGAAAATGCACACGCTGGGCGCATCGTTTATTCCGGAACCCATTCATGCGGGTGGACTGCGCTACCACGGCATGGCGCCATTGGTCTCACATATCTACGAGTTGGGACTCGTGGAAGCGATCTCGATTCCCCAGACCGAATGCTTCGAAGGCGCGCTGCAATTTGCCCGCGCGGAGGGCATCGTACCCGCACCAGAACCCACCCACGCGATTGCGGCTGCGGTTCGCGAGGCGCTGGCTTGTAAAGAATCTGGTGAAGAAAAAGTCATTTTGACGGCGCTGTGTGGCCACGGACATCTTGATCTGGCCGCCTACGAGAAGTTCCTCGCAGGAGAGATGGTCGATCTGGATCTTTCTGACGATGCGATCGCCGAGGCCATGAAACAAGTTCCCAATATCGACGCCTGAAGCGGCATACCGTCCGGGCCAAAACGACTTCAAAACAGGAATTCACTATGACATCCGATACACTCAAAACGACTGTTTCCCTTGCCCTGGCCACCACACTGGGTAGTACGCATTCCATCGCGCAAGAGTCCAGCTCCACCACCGCGCGCCTCATGGAAGAGATTGTGGTGAGCGCACGCGGTATTGAGGAAGGTCTGCAGGACGCACCAATCGCGGTATCGGCATTTACCGGCGAGACCCTCGACTACCGCGGCGTCGATAGCCTCGATCAGATCGAGCGTTTTGTTCCCAGCCTGACGCTGCACAACAATCCGAGCTTTGGCGGCGCCTCCAACTCGGCGGCAATCTATCTCCGCGGTGTGGGCCAGAAAGAATTCCTGCCCACGACCGAGCCCGGTGTCGGCCTCTATGTTGATGGCGTCTACGTTGCCCGATCCGTCGGCGCGATCCTCGACATTGTCGATATAGAGCGCCTTGAAGTGCTCCGCGGACCGCAGGGCACCCTGTTTGGTCGCAACACTATCGGGGGCGCGATCTCGATTGCGACCCGCAAACCTCAAGTTGGCGGTGAATTTGAGGGCAGTATTGCCGCGGCAGGAGGTACTGACAGCCTGATACACCTGCGCGGTACGGTGCAGGTGCCGATTAGCGATTCCCTCGCCATGCGCGCCACAGTGGCGTCCATGACCCAGGATGGCTACGTCGACCGAACCGATGGCACTGACCTCGGTGACGATGACACCTTCACCGGCAGAGTGTCTTTTGCGTTCCAGCCCAGCGACAATTTTTCTGCGTTGATCACAGCAGACATGACGCGGGACCGGGAAAACGGGCCTGCGATGGAGCTGATCGGTATCGACTTCACCGATTTAAGCCAGCTTCAGGGCGTGGTACTCGCACCGCCGCCGCCCATGGCTTTCATTCACAACGTGACCACCGCGGCGATGGGCCCCGGGCAACCCTGCGCGGCGACGGATCCAGCCGGTAACGGTGTGACCTCAAACCCCGCTTCCCCCAATTGTTATGACTCGCGCTACGTCGGTGCAGACGGGAAAAATGAAGGCACGGCACCCGCCTACTCCGAGACCGATGTATTCGGCATCTCCGCAACGCTCGACTTCAACCTGTCAGACAGCCTTGCGCTCAAGTCGATCACGGCCTATCGAGAGTTGGAGTCTGACTTTGCCCGCGATGGCGATCACTCACCACATCGCATCTCGCAATTCATGGATACCTTGGACCAAGAGCAGTTCACACAAGAACTGCAGTTAATAGGCACCCACGATCGGCTCGACTGGATTCTCGGTCTCTATTACTTCTCCGAAGAGGGGGACAACGAGAACACTCTGGACTTCACGGTTTCAAACTTCCGATCTGGTGGCGCCTTTGACAACACCGCATGGGCCGCCTTCGCACAGGCTACCTTCGATGTTACAGACCAGCTTCATCTGACACTGGGCGGACGCTACACCGATGAGGACAAGGCCTTCACCCCCGATCAGATCATCTACCAGAATTACTACGCGGGCATCAGTAATGTTGTGCCTCCAGGGAATCCGCTGGCAGCTCTGGACGCGCCCTTCCTGCAGGCGGGCTCGCGGATTCTGCCCTTACTCGAGAAGGAGATTTCCATCTCCGAGTTCACGCCCATGGCCAACATCGCCTTTGACCTGACAGACAGCGTGATGCTCTACGCGACCTACTCGGAAGGGTTCAAGTCAGGCGGCTTCACCCAGCGGGTGTTCCCGCCGATTGTGCCGCCCTTTACGGCACCTCCGGGCACACCCGACATCGACCTGATCCCCACTTACGAGCCCGAGTTTGTAGAGGTATTGGAAGCGGGTGTGAAGCTCGATCTGCTCGATGGTCGACTGCGTCTGAACGGCGCCATCTTCCAGACCGATTACGAAGAGCTGCAGGTGCAGGTCTTCAACAGCGTTGCACCGGTTACCCAGAATATCGGTGAGGCCAGCATCGACGGCTTCGAGGTGGAACTGTTCGCCTCGCCGGCCGAAGGCTGGTTCATTGAGGGCAGCCTGTCGCTCCTCAATGCGGAGTACGACAGTATCGATACCGCCAACACGCTGATCCTGAAGAGCAATGACTTCGAGCGCGTACCAGAAACCACTGCGAGCCTCGGACTGTCGAAAGAGCTCGAGCTGGCGGACAGGGGCACGCTGCTACTGCGTGCTGACTGGAGCTATCGTTCTGAGACCTATAATGACGCCTACAATACGCCACTGCTTGAGACCGACTCCTACAGTCTGATTGATGCGAGCGTGCGTTGGACCAATACCGGCGGAGATTGGACCGTCATCCTAGCGGGCACTAACCTTTCGGATGAGCAGTATCTCGTTACAGGAGTTTACGGTACGGCGTTCCAATCGCTGGAGGGCGTTTACAACCGTGGCCGCCAATGGCGCGTCGAGGTGCGCAAGGACTTTTGAGTATTGCGGCCTGACCGCACCGTTGGTGCTGGCAGGCCGATACCTCCCTAATATATTGAGACTCCTATCCACCCTCTTCCCTCTGGAGCTTATACATGGCACGAGTGGCGCTTCCCAAGCCTGAGCACATTACCGACCCCGCAGTTGAAGGCATTTTTGCCTGGGTCACCGAGATGGAAGGGAGCGTCCCCAACCACTTTTACGTGGAGCTCAACTTCCCCGAGTTTTTCACTGCCAAGCTCGGTGCGACGAAAGTGCTGTGGGAGATGGGTGAACTCACCATGGAAGAGATCCAGCACGTCGGCGTTCTGGTCTCGCAAGCCAACGGCTGCCCCTACTGCACCGCAGCCTTCTGCACCATCCTGAACTACGGGCTGGGTACAGCAGAAGACTACGTCGGCAAGCTGTTGCAGCAGGGACTGGATGCCGTTGATGGGGACCGCTTGAAGTCTTTGCTCGCCTACGCGCTGCAGGTCAACAATGACCCGGGCGCCGTGACTGACGCCCAAGTCGACGCGCTGCGTCAGCACGGCCTGACCGATAAAGGTATTGTGCAGCTGACCCACATCGTCAGCGACTTCTCGTCCTATAACACGTTGAATCTGGCGCTGGATACCGACTACGACTATCGAGACTTCTGGAAAGAACTCGCCGGCTTCGCCGCGACAAGCTGAAACCCTTTCCCGCGCGATTCACACGAGACGCTCGGGTGCTGGTAAGGTGTCGTCACTCAACCAGTGCCGGAATATCGCCTCTCAGTGACCGCCTCCCCCAACATTAAACACATTGACATGGTGATTGTTGGGGCGGGCTTTGCCGGCCTCTACATGATCTATCGCGCACGGCAGTGTGGCCTCAGCGTTCAATGTTATGAAATTGGAGCGCGCGAGGGTGGCACCTGGTACTGGAATCGCTACCCCGGTGCTCGTGTGGATATTGAGTGCGTCGAGTACTCCTACTCCTTCTCCAAAGAACTCGAACAGGAGTGGGACTGGAGCGAGCGCTATGCCAGTCAGCCGGAGATAGAGCGCTACGCCAACCACGTCGCAGAGCGCTTCGATTTGCGACGCGATATTCAATTTAAAACCCGCGTCACCGCCGCCCATTTTGATGAGAGTACCCAGCGCTGGCTGGTTGAAACCGACACCAGCGAGCGCGTCTCTGCACGATTTTGCATTATGGCTACGGGCCTGATCTCGGCACCCATCGAGCCCCGGTTCGACGGACTGGATGATTTCACCGGCGAGCAGTACCTCACCAGCCGCTGGCCGGCAGAGGAGCCCACCTTCGCCGGTAAACGGGTCGCGGTAATCGGCACCGGCTCCTCGGGCATTCAAGTGATTTCTGAAGTCGCGCAGGAGGCCCAGCAGCTCTATGTGCTTCAGCGCACACCCTCCTTCACCATCCCCTTGCGCAACCGACCAGTAGAGCCGGGTCACGCCAGCAAAATGAAGGCGCAGTATGAAGAGCTGCGAACACGCCAGTTCAATTCCTTCTCGGGTTTTACGCTGGTGCACTCTGATCTGGCACCACCGCCATCAAAAGCCGCGCTGGAAGTGAGCGAGGAGGAGCGTCTAGCAGAGTATGAAAACCGCTGGTCGTCGGGCGGTCTGTCTCCCTATTACGCCTTCACC
>CBFHIW010000034.1:0-28706 GCA_965656065.1 Luminiphilus sp.
CAGCCAGACGGTGACGCTGCTGATCATCAACACCGCTGTGGCGCTGAAGATGCCATCGAAGGTATGTGACCAGCTGCCAACGGTCACGATCTCGCCGTCCATCTGGTAGGCGCCGAAAAAAAGCACCAGAGGCAGGAATTCCAGCAGTTGTTTCATGGATGGATTCGATCCCGCGCCGCAGCGCTCGCTATCACTTCGACTATGGTAGACAATCCCGCCTTGCTTCTCAGCTCGGCGGATCCGCTATCCGCTTCGGGCGCAGTGTAGAGATTGCCGTGATCGACTTCCACACACATAGTGCCGCTTCTGATGGCGCCCTGAGCGCGCGCGATTTGATTGATCGCGCCGCCCGCGAGGGTGTCCGTTGTATGGCGATCACGGATCACGATACGATCGCAGGATATTTGAGCGTCTGCGAGTCAGTGCCAGCGGGACTGGAATTGATCAGTGGCGTCGAGCTTTCGTGTCAGTGGGGTCGGGTAGGCATCCACATCGTCGGGCTTGGCTTTGATCCGGCCGCCCCGGCCATGACACGTCATCTCGAAGGGCTGGATAAAGCCCGCCGAGATCGCGCCGAAAAAATCGCGCACAAACTGGATCGGAGCGGGATACCGGGTGCGTTGGCAGGTGCGATGGCGGTCGCAGACGGCGCACAAATTGGACGCCCCCATTTCGCTCGCTGGATGGTGCTGGCGGGGCACGTTGAGAGCGAGGAAATCGCGTTCAAGCGGTTTCTGGGTCGCGGCAAGCCTGGTGATATTTCGTTGTTATGGCCGGCGCTGGATGACACTGTGGCGACGATTACCGCTGCCGGGGGGGTCGCGGTGTTGGCACATCCCCTCGAATATAAGATGACGGCGACTCGGCTGCGGGCGTTGACCGATGCGTTCCGGGACGCCGGCGGCGTGGCGCTGGAGGTCGTTAATGGTCGGCCACGACCGGGTGACACGGACACCCTGTGGCGATTGGTCCGAGAGCGCGACTTGCGCGTGTCTGTCGGATCAGACTTCCACCGAGACTCACCCTACGGTGCAGGCCTGGGCGTTGAGATCGCTCAGATTCCCGAGGGCATGGGGGTCTGGGAGCAACTGTGAGTCAATTTTTTGCCATCCACCCCGAGACTCCGCAGGCTCGTCTGATACAGCAGGCGGTCGACATCATTCAGCGTGGCGGTGTCGTGGTGTACCCCACGGATTCTGCCTATGCGCTGGGCTGTCAGTTGGGCGACAAGAAGGCCATGGAGCGCATCCGGCGGATCCGTGCTTTGCGAGATGACCATAATTTCACGCTGGTGTGCCGCGACTTGTCCGAGTTGGGCACTTATGCCCGGGTAGACAATACCGCCTATCGATTGCTGCGTTATGCCACTCCCGGTCCCTACACGTTCATATTGGAGGCGACCCGGGATGTGCCCAAAAGGCTGGTGCAACCGAAGCGCAAGACGATTGGTCTCAGGGTGCCCGATCATCCGATTCCTCAGGCGCTCCTGCACGCGCTTGATGAGCCGCTGATGAGTGCGACGCTGGCGCTCCCGGGGGATGAATACCCGATGACCGACCCGTATGACATCCGTGATCAGCTCGAGCATGAAGTGGACCTGGTGATCGATGGCGGGTTCTGCGGACTAGAGGCGACAAGTGTGGTTGATTTGACCGGCCCCGCGCCGCTCATTTTGCGTCGCGGCGTCGGTGACGTCAGCGACTTTGAGGCCGCCTGAGGGTATAATTTCTCCGTGACGAATTCTGCTGAAAATGCCCCGGAGGAGGGCGCCACAAGCGAGCCCGAGAACCCCGCGGCAGATACTGGTATGCCCGCACTCCGGCCAGAGCAAGGTGAGATGCCTTTTGCGATGGTCCGGGGGGAAGCGGTCACAGAACTTCCCAAAGATCTGTACATCCCCCCGCAGGCGCTTGAGGTGTTCCTCGACGCCTTCGAGGGGCCGCTTGATCTGTTGCTGTATCTGATTCGTCGCCAGAACCTCGACATTCTTGATATCGATGTTGCGCAGATCACCGAGCAATACATGCGCTATGTCGAACTGATGGATGCCATGCAGTTTGAATTGGCAGCCGAGTATCTTCTCATGGCGGCGATGTTGGCTGAGATCAAGTCGCGCATGTTGTTGCCGCGCTCCAGCGACGTAGAAGACGACGAGGAGGACCCCCGGGCCAACCTCGTGCGTCGTCTGCAGGAATACGAGCGATTTAAAAAGGCGGCAGAGGATCTTGAGTCGATGCCACGTCTGGAGCGGGAGTTGTGGCAGGCCTCTGCGGCGCCGCCCGACCTGCGTCTGGAGCGGCCGCTGCCCGAGGTGGATATGCGGGAAGTGCTTTTGGCGCTGGGAGAGGTGCTGCGACGGGCGGAGATGTACGCGAGTCATCAGATACAGATGGAGTCGCTGTCGACCCGGGAGCGCATGTCGCAAGTGCTGGAAACGCTGGCGGAGGGTGGGTTTGTGCCCTTTGCCTCCCTGTTTAAGCCTGAGGAGGGTCGCCTGGGTGTCGTCGTGACATTCCTCGCGCTAATGGAACTTATGAAAGAGTCCCTGATAGAGCTGGTTCAGACAGAGGGCTTTGGCCCTATCCACATCAAAGCGAAATCGGAGTGAACATGGAAGCGGGCTTGGTGCAGATTTTGGAGGGCGCGCTGCTGGCGGCAGGTGAGCCGCTTTCCGTGCAGCGCATGGCGCTCTTATTTGAGGAGAACGAGCGTCCTTCCAAGGAAGAGATTCGCGCGGCGATCCAGTCGGTTGAAGAGCGTTGCGAGGATCGGGGCTACGAGTTGGTGCAGGTGGCCTCAGGGTATCGATTCCAGGTGCGACAGGATCTGGCGACCTGGGTAGGGCGGCTTTGGCAGGAGCGTCCCGCCCGCTATTCGCGAGCACTTATGGAGACGCTGTCTCTCATTGCCTACCGTCAACCAATAACGCGGGGCGAAATTGAGGAAATTCGCGGGGTTGCGGTGAGCACCAATATCATCAAAACCCTGCTGGAACGCGAGTGGGTGCGGGTGGTGGGTCACCGCGACGTCCCGGGCCGACCCGCTATGTATGCAACGACCCGACAGTTTCTCGACTACTTCAACCTGAAATCACTGGACCAGTTACCACCGCTGGCGGAGATCAAGGAACTCGATAACCTCTCTGGTGAACTGGGGCTCGAATTACCCGAGCAGACCTCCGACGCTGATGCTGAACCTGATGAGGGAAGCGAAGTCTCTCAATCCGAAACAGCAGCGGAAGATGCCGCAACGGCTAATGGCGAGCAGCCGGAATTAGAAGACGCAGACGATGCCCAGCAAGACACACGCACAGACTGATTCGCCCGAGTCGATCGACGAGGACAAAGGCCAGAAACTGCAGAAGGTGCTGGCGAATCTGGGTTTGGGTTCGCGGCGCAAGATGGAGCGCTGGATTGAGGAGGGCCGCGTCACCGTCGATGGCAGTTTGGCTACGCTGGGCGATCGCATTCGCGCTGGGCAGTCCTTACGCTTGGATGGTAAACCGCTGGAGATGGACGCGTCTGAGCAGGCGCGTGTGCTTCTGTATCACAAGCCGGTGAGAGAGGTATGCTCCCGGGACGATCCCGAGGGCCGCAAAACGGTGTTCGAGCGTCTGCCCAAGCTGAAGAGTGGCCGCTGGATTTCGGTGGGGCGCCTCGATTTCAATACCTCCGGTGTGCTGCTGTTTACCACAGACGGAGCGTTGGCCAATGCACTGATGCACCCCTCTAATGCGATTGAGCGCGAGTACCTAGTGCGCGTCATGGGACGGGTCGATGAGTCCATGCTTGAGCGCTTGAAGGACGGGGTAGAGCTCGATGATGGACTGGCGCGATTCTCCGACATTCAGGAAGGCGGCGGTGACGGCATCAATCGTTTTTTCTATGTGGTGCTGATGGAGGGTCGCAATCGTGAGGTCCGCCGACTGTGGGAATCACAGGGCACCACCGTGTCGCGACTGAAGCGCGTTCGCTATGGCGAGGTGTTCCTGCCATCCAAGCTCAAAAAGGGGCAGTGGCTGGAATTGCCGCAGCGGGATGTGGACGTGATCTATCAGATGGCCGGACTGCCCACCAAAGACGTGGCATCACTGTCCAAAAAGGATTTGGAGCGCCGACAGCGGTTTGCAAAGAAAGGACAGCGGGTGGCGGGACGTCGCAGCCGACGTAGCGACTGAGGGTTTCAGCCCTGTGCGCTCAAGGCCTGTCCGTGGACCTCACGACTGGCATCACTCAGCAGATACAGCCACCGATCGGTCAACGCCTTGGGCATCGGGTTGGTGTCTGGCGGTTCTCCGGGATAGGCCGCTCTGCGCATGCCCGTGTTGACTGCCCCCGGGTTCAAGCTATTCACCCGCACGGAGCTGGTCGCGCCCAACTCATCGGCGAGCACCTGCATGTAGCCCTCGGTGGCAAATTTCGACACCGCGTAGGCACCCCAATAGGCTTTGCCTCTTCGCCCCACCCCAGAGCTTGTGAGCACAACCGAGGCGGCCGAGGCTGCCTCGAGCAGTGGCATCAGTGCGCGCGTGAGCAGAAACACAGAGGTCATGTTGACCTGCAGGACCTCGTCCCAGCTCGCCGGTGACGTTTGTGCCAACGCGCGACGCTCACCGAGCACGCTGGCGTTGTGCACCAGACCGTCAAGCACTACATTTGCCGCGGAGAGTTCATCTGCCAGTGCGCTATAGAGTGACGGGTCGCGGGTGGTGAGGTCCAACGGAATGATGCCGGGCTTTGGGCAGCCCAGATCGGTAATCTGGTCATACACCCGGGCCAATGCCGCTTCGTCACGGCCCAGTAGTAGCACCTCGGCCCCATGTTGTGCGCAACTGAGCGCGACGGCCTCGCCGATGCCTCGGCTGGCACCCGTAATCAATACCGTTTTACCGGTCAGCTCGCTGCTGGAAGCTTGCCAGCCGTCGGGTACAAAACTCATCACACCATCCCCGAGATCATCTCGGCCAGTTCGCGACTATTTTCAGCCACAGCGTCGGCCTGCCAGCGACTGGGAGCCTCGCCGGGGGCCAGATAGCCGTAGGCCGCCGCAATCGTGAAGCATCCCGCGGCCCGGCCTGCCTCGATGTCCCTCAGGTGATCCCCGATGAACAGGGTCTCGGTGGGGTTGCAGGCCAACTGCTCGCAAGCGAGCAGGATCGACTCGGGATCGGGCTTGGGCTGGTCGACGTGATCCGGTGTCACCACTGCGCCCGCCGCAGGATCAAAGGGCATCTTATCCATCAGTGGGAGCGCGAAGCGCGACAGTTTGTTGGTGACGACACCCCAGGCGACCCCCGCTTTTTGGAGACCGGCAACCAGTTCCGGTAGCCCGGGGTAGGGGTGGCTGAGATTCCCCAGGCCAGCCTCGTAGAGCGTCAGAAAGCGCTGTCGCCACTGTTCGAAGGCCGGATCGTCAGCGGGCATCTCCAGCGCGGCCTCCACCATGCCGATGGCCCCGTTGGAGACGCTGTGCCAAATCGTCTTGGCATCGATAGGGGGGAGACCGGCCTCAGCGCGGAGCTGCAGGCCAATGTGAATAAACTCCGGAGCGGTATCGATTAGCGTGCCGTCGAGGTCAAACAGTACCGCGCTCACCGTAGGTGATGTCACGGTTTCTTTGCCCGAATCAGGTAGTTGACCGACACATCATTCGGTGTAAGTCGATACCGCTTGGTCAGCGGGTTGTAGGTCATGCCCATCATTTCCTGCATGTCGAGCCCGGCTTCGCGGATCCAACGCGCGAGTTCAGATGGCTTGATCAATTTGTCGTATTCGTGGGTACCGCGGGGCAGCAGATTCAGGATGTATTCAGCGCCGACAATCGCGAACAGGAACGATTTGGGGTTGCGGTTGATGGTGGAAAAGAACAGATCACCACCGGGCTGACACAGGTCGGCACAGGCTTGAATCACGGTGGAGGGGTCGGGTACGTGCTCCAGCATCTCGAGACAGGTGACCACCTCGAAGGTGCTTTGCTGCTCGGCCGCCATGGCCTCGGCGGTACTCTGCATGTAGTCGACGTCAACACCGCTCTCAAGCTGGTGAAGTCGTGCTACCGCCAATGGCGCCTCTCCCATATCGATGCCTGTGACGGTGGCGCCGCGGTGCGCCAGTGCCTCGCAGAGCAGTCCGCCACCGCAGCCTACATCCAGTACATTTTTGCCTTTCACGTCGGCGTGCTGGTCAATCCAGCCAGCGCGCAACGGATTGATGTCGTGGAGCGGTTTGAATTCGCTGTTGGGGTCCCACCAGCGGGACGCCAGCTTCTCAAATTTGGCGATTTCGTCGCGGTCGACGTTGCCATCTAGGTGCATCGTGTTAGGACTCCAGTGTTTGGCGGAAAGCGCCGAGCTGCTCGGACCAGCGACCCGCTCTTGCGGCGAGGTCAGTGTAGTCGAGTGTTTGCAGCACGCCCGCGCTGACCAGCGGTTTACCCGCGACCCAGCTCCACTGCACCTCATTGCCGCTGGTGGCATAAACGAGGCTCGAGGCGAGATCGTGTCGCGGCAGGTGTTGCAGGCCAGACAGATCCAGTGCGATCAGGTCAGCGGCTTTGCCCACTTCAACACTGCCCAGTTGGTCCAGCAGTCCCAAGGCCGCCGCACCGTGTAACGTCGCCATCTCCAGAGCGGTCCAGGCGTCGACCGCCTTCGGATCGCTGTGCTGACTCTTCCCAATCAGCGACGCGGTCTGGAGTTCGCTCAGCATGTTTAAGCGGTTATTGCTGGCAGCGCCATCGGTGCCCAAGGCCACATTGATGCCGCGATCGATGAGCTTCTGGACCGGGCAAACACCGGAGCCTAACTTGAGGTTTGAGCGTGGACAGTGCACGACGTGCGCGCCGTGAGTGGCCACCGTCTCAATATCTTGCTCACCCAGCGCCGTCATGTGCACGCATTGGGTGCGCGGGCCGAGCAGCCCGACCCGCTCGAGGAAATCGATCGGGCGAACACCTGACCGCTCCACTGAGGCCAGCACCTCTTCGCGGGTCTCGTGCAGGTGGATCTGTATGGGGGCGTCGAGCTCCTCGGCCAGCATCGCCACTCTGCTCAGGGTTCCCTCACTCACCATATAAGTAGAGTGCGGTCCGAAGCCGACATCGATCCGATCGTGATCGCGGTACTGATCGCGCAAGGCCAGGCCTCGATTGATGCAGGATTCAGCGTCTCGCGCCCATGCGGTTTCGACATCGATCACCGGAAAGGTGAGCAATGCGCGTAGACCGCTGCGATCGACCGCCTCGGCGGTGACCTCGGGGAAAAAATACTGATCGGCCAGCGTGGTGGTGCCGCCCATCAATAGATCGGCAATCGCCAGCTCCGAGCCGTCGCGCACAAACTCCGGGCTGATGAAATGGCTCTCGGTCGGCCAGATGTAGCGCTGCAACCAGGTCATCAGTGACAGATCGTCGGCGTAGCCTCTCAGCAAAGACATGGCGGCATGGCAATGCAGATTGACGAGCCCCGGCATGAGAGCGCATCCGGGCAGTTCAATGTGCTCTCTGGCGTCGGCGACCTTCGCCTCCGGGGTGGGCAAAATCGCGCTAATGTGTCCTGCGCGAACGACCACGCTGTGACTCGTCAGGATCTGGCGGCGAGGCATCATCGGCACCAGAAAATCGGGGTGCAGGACCGTGTCAAAATCGGGCATGGAGACTCCTCATGCGGGCCACCGATTATACAGGGGCCGAGGCCTCAAAACCGCCTGTTTTAGGCGCTAAAAACTCGCTTGAGGCGGGGTTGTTTGGTACACTCTCACTTTACGTATCCGGGCCCTTAACGGCCCAATTACGAGTCCGAGTTAAGTAGCCCGCATGGCAGAAAATCCGCAGGAAATGGCGCGGGAAATCCTCCCCGTCAACATCGAAGATGAGCTGAAACAGTCGTACATGGATTACGCCATGAGCGTGATCGTGGGGCGCGCCTTGCCGGATGTCCGAGACGGCTTGAAGCCCGTGCATCGCAGAGTGCTGTTTGCGATGAACGAGCTGAACAACGACTGGAACAAGCCCTATAAAAAGTCGGCCCGCGTGGTGGGTGATGTGATTGGTAAGTACCACCCTCACGGTGACTCGGCGGTTTACGACACTATCGTTCGAATGGCTCAGGATTTCTCCCTGCGCTACACACTGGTAGATGGGCAGGGCAACTTCGGCTCGATCGACGGCGACTCCGCCGCGGCCATGCGGTATACCGAAATTCGCATGTCGAAAATCGCCCATGCGTTGCTCGCTGATCTCGACAGGGAAACGGTCGATTTCGTCGATAACTATGATGGTACCGAGCAGATACCCGCGGTAATGCCCACCCGGGTCCCTAATCTTCTGGTCAACGGCTCTTCTGGCATCGCGGTGGGTATGGCCACCAACATCCCGCCTCACAATCTCCGTGAAGTGGTGGCGGGTTGCCTGGCGACCCTTCAGGATCCTGACATCAGCGTCGACGAGCTGATGCAGTACATCCCCGGACCGGATTTTCCCACCGGCGCCCAGATCAACGGCCGGGCAGGCATTGTGCAAGCCTATCGGACGGGGCGAGGGCGCATTTACGTGCGGGCCAAGGCCGAGGTCATCACCGATGAATCGAAGGGCAAAGACACGATCATCATTCACGAGATCCCCTATCAGCTGAACAAGTCACGATTGATCGAGCGCATCGCCGAGTTGGTGAAAGAGAAAAAGCTCGAGGGCATCACCGAGCTGCGTGATGAATCTGACAAGGACGGTCTTCGCGTCGTCATTGAGCTGCGCCGCGGAGAAGTCGGTGATGTGGTGCTGAATAATTTGTACGCGCAAACCCAATTGCAGTCGGTGGTGGGCATCAACATGGTGGCCCTGGTCGATGGCGAGCCCAAAGTGCTCAATCTGAAGCAGATGATTGAGGCGTTTGTCCGCCATAGACGCGAAATTGTGACCCGCCGCACGATGTATCTCTTGCGCAAGGCGCGTGAGCGAGGGCATGTGCTGGAAGGCCTGGCCATCGCGCTGGCCAACATTGATGACGTCATCGAGTTGATAAAAGCTTCGCCGACCGCGGCCGATGCCCGCGAGGGTTTAATGGCGCGATCCTGGGCGCCCGGTGACGTGATGGCGATGCTTGAGCGGGCCGGAGCTGACGCCTGCCGACCCGACGACCTTCCCGAGACACTGGGTCTGCACGACGGTCAGTATCACCTGTCACCTGCGCAGGCGCAGGCGATTCTGGATCTGAGGCTGCACCGACTGACGGGCTTGGAGCACGAGAAGCTGCTTCAAGAGTACGCTGACAAGATCGCCGAAATTGCAGATTATCTGGAAATCCTGAGTGACCCGGATCGGCTCAAGCAGGTGATACGCGAAGAGCTTGAGGAAATCGTCGAAGAGTTCGGAGATGAGCGCAAAACGCAGATTTCCGATTCAGCCCATGACCTGACGGTCGAAGACCTGATTACCGAGGAGGATCGCGTGGTCACCATCTCGCATGGTGGATACGCCAAGACGCAGTCACTCACGGACTATCAGGCCCAGCGACGTGGCGGAACGGGCAGAAGTGCGACAGCCGTCAAAGACGAGGATTTTGTCGAGCACCTGCTGATTGCGAGTACCCATGCCACGATCCTGTGCTTTTCCAATCTGGGCAAGGTCTATTGGCTCAAAGTGTTCCATATTCCGCTGGCCAGTCGGACGGCCCGCGGGCGACCGATGGTCAATCTCTTACCGTTGGATGAGGGCGAACGCATTACCTCAATCCTGCCCATCGAAGGTTATGAGACGGATCATTACATTTTCATGGCCACTGCCAACGGCACCGTAAAGAAGACCGACATGAGTTTGTTCTCTCGCCAGCGCAGCGTTGGCCTGCGCGCGATCGAGCTCGAGGAAGGTGATGTGCTGGTCGGCACCGCGGTGACAGATGGCAGTCAGGACATCATGCTGTTTTCCAGTGAAGGCAAAGTGGTGCGGTTCGCGGAGTCGGGTGTGCGCGCAATGGGCCGTACAGCGCGTGGCGTCAGAGGCATCAAGCTGGGTGAGGGTCATCACCTGATTTCATTGGTGGTGCCCCAGGAAGGCAGCAAGATTCTCACCGTGAGCGAGAACGGCTACGGCAAGCGATCGGAAACCAGCGAGTTCCCGGTCAAAGGCCGGGGCACCAAAGGCGTGATCGGTATGACGACCTCCGAGCGCAACGGGTCGCTGGTGGGTGCCGAACAGGTCTGGGACGGTGACGAGATGATGCTCATCTCCAATCAGGGTACTGCTGTGAGAACCCGGGTTGAAGAGGTCAGTGTCCAGGGACGCAACACGCAGGGCGTGCGCGTGATCCGCACGCGAGAGGGTGAAGCCTTGGTGAGCGTGAGCCGGATTGCAGAAGATGACGTGGATGCCACCGAGATCCAGGCTTCCCCCAACGGGGTGGCTGAGAGTGCTGCGCCGGCTGCAGAGCCAAGCGATGCCAATGGTGCGGCTGCGGAGGGGGACGAGGACACCGGAGAGTGACCCGAGCCCATAACTTCTGCGCGGGTCCCGCCGCGCTCCCGCAATCCGTTCTTGAGCACGCGCAAGCCGAATTACTAAATTGGTCCGGCAGTGGCACCTCTGTGATGGAGGTCAGTCACCGCAGCCCCGCGTTTGTGGCGGTGGCGAGCCAGGCAGAAGCAACTTTGCGTCGCCTGCTCGGCATCACAGATGACTACGCCGTGCTGTTTTTACAAGGCGGCGCTTCGCTGCAGTTTGCCTCGGTGCCACTGAATCTGAGCGCGGCCGGTCAGTCCGTCGATCAGGTCGTGACCGGGCAGTGGTCAAAGAAGGCGCTGCAGGAGGGGCAGCGTTTTGGGCCGGTGAACGTTGCGGCGACCTCTGAAGCCTCGAATTTCACGACGGTGCCGCCTTGGGAGTCGTGGCAGTTAGACGCCGCTGCGGCCTACCTGCACTACTGCCCCAACGAAACCATCGGCGGGCTGGAATTTGATTTTGTGCCGCAGGTTGAGGTGCCGCTGGTCGCCGATATGTCTTCGACCATCCTGTCGCGGCCCATCGACGTGCAGCAGTTTGGCGTGATTTACGCGGGCGCCCAGAAAAATATCGGCCCTGCAGGCTTGTGCCTGGTCATTGTTCATCGCGAGTTGCTGGGGCGCGCCCGGGCCGAGACACCTGCTATGCTGAATTGGCAGACCGCGGCTGACAACGACTCCATGTACAACACGCCGCCCACTTTCGCGCTGTATCTGACCGGTCTGGTATTTCAGTGGCTGGAAAATCTGGGCGGGCTGGAAGAAATGGCGGCGATCAATCGTCGAAAAGCCGGCAAACTCTATCGCGTCATCGACGAGAGCGACTTCTACGACAATCCAGTAGAGGCCGCCAGTCGCTCGTTGATGAATGTGCCCTTCACGCTGGCCGATGACCGCCTGGATCCAATTTTCCTGCGGGAAGCCGAGGCGGCCAGACTCCTGAACCTCAAGGGACATCGTTCGGTCGGCGGAATGCGCGCCAGCCTATACAATGCGGTGGAAGAAGCTTCGGTGGACGCCCTGTGTGACTTCATGCAGGATTTCGAACAACGCCACGGTTAGGAAACCCGGCGAGGGGATACCCCATGAACCCTGATGAACAACTCAGCAAGATTCGCGAGCGCATTGACGCCATCGACAGTCAGTTGCTTGAGCTGATCAGCGAGCGAGCGCGGTGCGCGCAAGCGGTCGCGCAGGTGAAGCTCGATGCGTCGCAGTCTGACGAGGCGCCTCCTGTCTTTTATCGGCCAGAGCGCGAGGCACAGGTGTTGCGGGCCATTCAAGAGCGCAACCCGGGGCCGCTGGCGTCCGAGCATGTTGCCTCGGTCTTCCGGGAGCTCATGTCCAGCTGCTTGGCGCTCGAGCAGCCGTTGTCGGTTGCCTTTTTGGGGCCCGAGGGCACCTATTCACAAGCTGCAGCTTTGAAGCATTTTGGTCAATCGGCACTGCCGCAAGGTCAAGCCAGTATCCACAAAGTTTTTCGGCAGGTTGAAGAACGCCTGTGTGACTACGGTGTGGTGCCCGTTGAAAATTCAACCGAGGGCATGGTGGGTCAGACACTGGATTGCTTTCTCGAGTCGCCTTTGCAGATCACGGGCGAGATCGAACTGCCGGTCGTACACCACCTCCTCGCAGGTCAGGGCACCGAGCAATCGGATATCCGCCTGATTTTGGGTCACGAGCAGGCGCTGGGGCAGTGCAGGCAATGGCTCGACAGTCACCTGCCGAACGTCCCCCGTGAGGCAGTTGCCAGCAATGGCGAGGCAGCGCGAAGGGCAGGAGTTGAGGCTGGCGTTGCAGCGATTGCTGGTGAGCTGGCAGCAGGTCTGCATCAGCTGGACACCTTGGCGAGCGCTATACAGGACAGTTCCACCAACACCACACGATTTCTAGTGCTGGGCAAGGAGAGCGTGCCACCCAGCGGTCACGACAAGACCTCTCTGTTGGTTTCTGCGCGCAACCGTCCCGGGGCATTGCTCGGCCTGTTGCGTCCCTTCGAGGAAAACGGCGTCAGTTTGACGCGCATCGATTCCCGGCCCTCTAAAACTGAAAAGTGGACCTATGTGTTCTACATCGAGTGCGAGGGTCACCTCGCCGATGATGTCATGGTGGAGGTAATTGGGCAGATCGAAGAACACTCGATTATGTTGAAGAGGCTGGGCTCTTATCCCCGAGCACCTATTTAATCGTGGACGCTGACCACGACCCCATCGTTGCTTTTTTGGGTCTCGGGCTGATTTCCGGGTCCTTGGCTGGTGCGCTCAAGCGCGGTAACTGGCGCGCTGATCTCATTGCCTGGGGTCCGCGCGCGCCCTCCCCTGAGCGTGGCTTGGCCTTAGGTCTGATCGATCGCTTTAGTCTGGATCTGCCGGCCGTTGTGGCCGAGGCCGATGTCATCGTCATCGGTGCCCCACCGGAGGCTACGGCTAAGCTGTTGCCAGAGTTACTGGATCTGGCGGCCTCCTCCGGGGAGCCCGTAGTCACGGACATGGCCAGCATCAAAGGAGTAATTGTTGAGGCTGCGGGCACCGACTACCCAAGGTTTGTTCCCGGTCATCCCATCGCAGGTAGCGAAAACAGCGGTGTCGAGGCGGCCTATCCAGAGCTGTTTGACGGGCGCGAGGTGATTCTGACGCCCTCAGGCGAGACCGACACGTCGGCACTCAAGATTGTGGAGCGACTGTGGACCACCGCGGGTGCGCGCATTACGCATATGTCGGTGGAAGATCACGACGCGGCATTGGCGGCCAGCAGCCATGTACCTCATATGGTGGCTTACGCGCTGACATCGATGCTCGCCGATCATGCGTTGTCGCCCATGAAGCATGGCGGGGGCGCACTCCGAGATATGACCCGTATTGCGGCATCAGATCCATTGATGTGGCGCGATATTGCTTTAACCAACCGCGACGCCATTCTTATCGCCATGGATGCCATGGCACAGGAGCACGAACATCTGCGGACGCTGATCGCCGAGGCTGATGGCGACGCCATAGAAACGTTTTTTGCTCGCTGCAGAGCGGTGCGGCGCAAGCACGACGACATTCTGAACCCTCTTAACCCCCAGTCGGAGCAAACGGACTGATGCATTTTTATCTCGACCCGGGTGGCTCGCTCACGGGCCGCATTCGCGTCCCGGGCGATAAGTCGATGTCGCATCGCGCCATCATGCTGGGGTCAATTGCCGAGGGTCGCACCACCGTGAGTGGCTTTCTGGAGGGTGAGGACGCGCTGGCCACGCTGTCAGCTTTTCGGGAGATGGGTGTCGACATTACGGATCCGCAATCGGGTCGACTAACGATTGACGGCGTCGGTCTTCGTGGTCTGAATGCGCCCACACGGGTCATGGATGTCGGCAACTCAGGCACCAGCATCCGGTTGATGGCGGGCCTGCTTGCCGGGCAGTCCTTCGACAGCATCCTGACGGGTGACGAGTCGTTGCTGCGTCGTCCCATGGCCAGGGTGATTACCCCGTTGTCGCAAATGGGGGCGCTCATCAGTTCACATGAGGGCTGCCCGCCTCTGGAAATTCAGGGAGGCCGTGCGCTGGGCGGCATTCATTACGATATGCCGGTAGCCAGCGCGCAGGTGAAGTCCAGTGTTTTACTGGCGGGTTTGTTTGCCGATGGCCGCACCAGCGTGACTGAGCCGGCCCCCACTCGGGATCATACCGAGCGCATGCTGACCGGCTTTGGCTATGCCGTCGATCGTGATCAGGGCGTGATCAGTCTGGAGGGCGGGGGCTCGCTCAAGGGCACAGACATCGATATCCCCGCCGACATTTCATCCGCCGCCTTTTTTCTGGTGGGTGCTTCGATTGCGCCGGGTTCAGATCTCACACTGGAACACGTGGGCATTAACCCCACCCGCGACGGGGTCATCACCATTTTGCGCGCCATGGGCGCCAACATCGAAGTTCTGAACGAGCGACTCGTTGGGGGCGAGCCGGTCGCCGATCTTCGTGTTCGATATGCACCGCTGAAAGGAATCGAGATTCCTGTCGAGGCGGTACCGCTTGCGATTGACGAATTACCTGCTGTTCTGATTGCCGCTGCCTGTGCCGAGGGTGTCACCGTGCTGCGGGGCGCCGAGGAATTGCGGGTGAAGGAGAGTGATCGCATCGCCAGTATGGCTGAAGGACTGTCGCAGTTGGGTATCGATAACACCGTTCAACCTGACGGGATCGAGGTGGTGGGCGGAGACATGTCGGGAGGCGTGATCACCACCCATCACGATCACCGCATCGCCATGAGCTTTTCTATGGCGGCGCTCAGGGCGTCCGACCGCATTAAGGTGAGTGACTGTGCCCATGTGGCCACGTCCTTCCCCGGTTTTGCCGACCTGGCGTTGCAAACGGGCTTGCGCCTAGAGGTGGCCGACGAATGACTGGTACCGCGCCGGTGATTTGTATCGATGGTCCAAGCGGTGCGGGAAAGGGCACGCTCAGTCAGCATCTCGCCGCTGAATTGGGCTGGCATCTGCTGGATAGCGGTGCGCTGTATCGCGTAGTGGGTTTTGCCGGTCGGCTCGCATCCGTCTCGCTGGAGGACAGCGACGCTGTTGCCGGGATTGCGAGATCCCTTGATGTCGATTTTCGACCCACCTCTGACGGCGTGTCGGTGTGGCTAGCGGGAGAGGACGTCACAGTGCACCTCCGCACGGAGGAGGGCGGCCGGGATGCCTCGACGGTGGCGGCATTACCCGCGGTGCGGGAAGCGCTACTGTTAAGGCAGCAAGAACTGGCCAGACCGCCCGGGTTGATTGCCGACGGCCGGGACATGGGTACGGTCGTTTTCCCTCGGGCGCCACTAAAAATCTTCCTGACTGCCAGCGCTGAGGCGCGCGCCGAGCGCCGTTTCCATCAGTTGCAGGGCATGGGGGAGAGTGTTAGTCTCGCGCGCCTTCTGACTGACATACAGCAGCGAGACGCCCGGGATCAGTCCCGTACCGTGTCTCCGCTGGTGCCGGCAGAGGACGCCATCATCATTGACAGCACCGCGCTGTCCGCTGATGAGGTGTTGCAGGCAGCCCGCGATCTGGCAGCTGCCCGCGATTTATAGCGCGACGCATCGGAGTCACGGCTGGACCCCGCCGAAGCGTCAAGACCATCAACCCGGCTGGGTCTGGAAGCCGGCGGGAGTGATCTCACTCCGCAATGCAGGAATAGCATCATGAGCGAATCCTTCGCTGAACTCTTTGAAGAAAGCCTCCAAACCGTCGATATGGAACCCGGATCAATTGTCACGGGTGTCGTGATCGATATTGATAACGAGTGGGTCACCGTCCACGCCGGTTTGAAGTCAGAAGGGGTCATTCCCCTGGATCAATTTACCAATGCCAACGGTGAGTGCAGTCTCAGCGTGGGTGATGAAGTACAGGTGGCGCTGGAGACCGTCGAGGACGGTTTCGGAGAGACTAAGCTTTCCCGTGAGAAAGCCAAGCGCGCAGAGGCCTGGAAAGGCCTTGAAGCAGCGCATGTCGCCGAAGAAGTCGTGATGGGCGTGATCAATGGCAAGGTCAAAGGTGGCTTCACCGTTGACATCGACTCTATCCGCGCATTCCTGCCCGGTTCGCTGATCGACGTGCGCCCTATCCGGGAAACTACGCACCTTGAGGGCAAAGAGCTCGAATTCAAAGTCATCAAGCTCGATCAGAAGCGCAACAACGTAGTTGTCTCACGCCGCGCGGTAATGGAATCCGCCAACAGTGCCGAGCGCGAGGAACTGCTGCAAAACTTGCAAGAAGGCCAGTCCGTGAAGGGCGTGGTCAAGAACCTGACCGATTACGGCGCGTTTGTAGACCTCGGCGGTGTCGACGGGCTGTTGCACATCACCGATATGGCCTGGAAGCGTATCAAGCACCCAAGCGAGATCGTGGAAGTCGGACAGGAAATGGATGTCAAAATCCTCAAGTTCGACCGCGAGCGCAACCGCGTGTCGCTAGGCCTCAAGCAACTGGGCGAGGATCCGTGGGTACAGATCACCGGCCGCTATCCCGAGGGTAGCCGTGTTGTCGCCAAGGTCACCAACCTCACCGACTATGGCTGCTTTGCCGAGATCGAAGAGGGTGTTGAGGGTCTGGTGCACGTCTCCGAGATGGATTGGACCAATAAGAATGTGCATCCCTCTAAAATCGTGCAGCTCGGCGATGAGGTTGAGGTGATGGTGCTCGATATTGACGAGGAGCGCCGCCGCATCTCGTTGGGTATTAAGCAGTGCACCCAGAACCCCTGGGATGCGTTCGCCGCAGACCACGCCAAGGGCGACAAGATTTCAGGCAGCATCAAGTCGATCACCGACTTCGGTATCTTTATCGGCCTCGATGGCAACATCGACGGGCTGGTTCATCTGAGCGACATCAGCTGGAATGAAACCGGTGAAGAGGCCGTGCGCAACTACAAGAAGGGTGACGAGATCGAAACGGTGATCCTGTCCATCGATCCGGAGCGCGAGCGCATCTCACTGGGTATCAAGCAGCTTGAGGAAGATGCATTCTCACTCTACGTCAGTGACAACGACCGTGGCAGCCTGGTGACAGGTACCGTGACGGAAGTCGACGCCAAGGGTGCGACCATCAAGCTCTCGGATGAGGTTGATGGCTACCTGAAGGCGGGCGATATCAGCGTTGATCGTGTTGATGATGCGCGCGCTGTGCTCAGTGTCGGCGACATTGTAGAGGCCAAAGTCGTGAACGTGGATCGAAAGAGCCGCGGACTGGGACTCTCCATCAAAGCCAAGGACATGGACGACGAGAAAGAAGCTGTTGAGTCGCTGAAGGAGCAGGATGAGAGTGCTTCACCGGGCACCATTGGTGATCTGATTAAGGCGAAAATGGAAGATCAGTGATCTCATCGTAGTCAACCAAGGCCGGCTTCATCCCGGCCTTTTTTTTGCCCTGATCACATGGCGGGGTTGCTGCTATAAACCCATTTAAAATGAACAACTTGCCAATGCTCGAGGCCTCGGCCAAAATGTTCGCAACGAATGGGGGGTGACAGCATGACGCGGAGCGAATTGATTGACTTGATGGCCGACGGTCAGAGCCAGTTGAGCGCGAAAGACGTTGAGCTGGCGGTGAAGCTGCTGATTGACCACATGGCGGAGACGCTGTCCTCTGGTGAGCGCATTGAAATCAGGGGCTTTGGCAGTTTCTCTCTGCACTATCGGGAGCCTCGCCAGGGTCGCAATCCCCGAACCGGCGACACGGTGGCGTTGCGTGGTAAGCATGTGCCGCACTTCAAGCCGGGAAAAGAGTTGCGCGAGCGCGTGAATCGGGCAGTTAAGTCCGGCTTCTGACCATGCGATGGTTGAGACAGGGGCTGACGCTACTGCTTGCGGTGGGCGCTGTGGCCGCCGGTGGACTGTTCTCTCTCCAGAACACTCTGGAAGTCCCCCTCGACCTCATTGTGGTGCAGCTACCTGCGCAACCCGTCGCGATATGGATCCTGGCGGCATTGGCTGCCGGTGTTGTCATAGGCTTGGGCGCCGGGTCGCTATTGGCACTCAGGCGTTCCGCGACGATTCGTCGACTGCGCAAACAGCGGGATCGCCTGCTTGCTGCGGCCGAGAAAGGAAGCGGGCTTGATTCTCAATAACGCACTGCTGCTGGTGCTACTCGTGCTTGCGGTTGCTGCAGGTTGGACGCTGGGGCGCGGCGGGCTGCGCATGGATGGTGCCGAGCGGGCACAACTCCCCTCACAGTATTACCGGGGCTTCAATTTTTTGCTGGACGGTGAAGAAGACGACGCGGTGGACGCCTTCACTGAGGCACTGGCGGTGAACGAGGATACACTCGATACGCATATCGCTTTGGGCAGCGTATTGCGCAAGCGAGGCGAGGTCGACCGCGCCATCAGAATCCACCAAAATTTGCTCAAACGCCCACAGCTGACGGCGGTGCAGTTGCACCAATCCCATCTCGAGTTAGCCAGGGACTTCATTGCAGCGGGCCTTTATGACCGCGCTGAACAATTGCTCTCTGATCTTGCTGTGCAGTCGACTGAGTTCAGCGCTACAGCGCAGCGCCATTTGTTGGATGTGCATGAAGCGCAGCGGGACTGGGTCGCCGCGACAGCGATTGCCGACCAGCTCGTAGCACAAGCCGCGGAGGGCGATCAGTCGGCAACCGGTCAGGGCCAACCCGCTCAGCAACTGAGAGGGCATTATCTCTGCGAGCAGGGGGATGCCGCACTTGAATCAGGTGATGTCAGGACTGCAGGAGCGCTCTATGAAGAAGCGCTGAGAGACCAGGATCAGGATCTCCGCGCGCGAATGAGTTTGGCCAAGCTGAGGCTCTCAGCAGGAGACCCCGAGGCCGCGTTGGCGCACTTCAGAGTGATTATGGGCAGCGGTCGCAACTGCACCCCAGAACTGCTCACGCTTTTGGGCGATATTTGTGCTGCACAGGATGGCGCGTCGCAGTATCTCGCGGCGCTGGAAGAGTATTACGCGCTGCAGTCTTCCTCGCTACTGGCGTTGGCGCTCGCCGGCGAGTTGGAAAAGCAACGAGGTCGAGCCGCAGCCGAGGCATTCCTGCGCGAGACACTGGCCACTCATCCGTCAGTATCGGTGGCGGCGTCATTGGTGTTGCAGGGGCTGCAGCCCGATACCGCGCTACCCGAACGCGAGGTGTTTGATCGACTCACCAGTACTGCCGAAGGATACCAATGCGATCATTGTGGATTTACCGGCAAGGCCCGTCACTGGCGCTGCCCCGGCTGTCGCCATTGGGACGCCATCCACTACCGCGGTGAAGCACTGGAGCAGGCCCATGGCTGATGCCGGCAGTAACTTGATCGTTGCGCTGGACTACGATTCCCCGAATGCCGCCTTGGATTTGGCGAAGCGACTTGATCCGGCCACGGTGCGCCTCAAGGTTGGCAAGCAACTGTTTACCCTCGCAGGGCCCGACATCGTGCGCTCACTGCAGGCCCAGGGTTTCGACATTTTTCTCGATCTCAAGTTTCACGATATCCCGACCACGGTGGCCAAGGCGGTCAAGGCGGCCGCTGAGTTGGGTGTGTGGATGGTCAACGTCCACGCCTCAGGCGGATCACGAATGATGCGTGCCGCGAGAGAGGCGCTGAGTGACTCGCCGCGACCTCCGCTGCTGGTGGCGGTGACGGTGCTGACCAGTATGGACCAGAGTGATCTGGCCGAGCTCGGCTGCGAAGACGCGCCCATCGACCGTGTGTGTCAGTTGGCAGCGCTAGCAGAATCGGCCGGTCTTGATGGTGTCGTATGCTCGGCCGCCGAGGCGGCCGTCCTGTCGGCGAGGCAGCGCGATGGGTTTCTGCTGGTGACGCCCGGTATACGGCTAGCCGGCGATGAGGCGGGTGATCAGCGTCGCATCGTGACTCCTGAGAGCGCGGTCGCTGACGGCGCGACGCATTTGGTCGTAGGGCGGTCTATCACCGGTTCCGATGACCCGGCAAAAACCGCGGCGGACATTCGCGCCTCACTGGATGCCCATGGCAGTGGTTAGTGTGCGGGGTTGTTGTTTGAATCGAGCGTGGGCAGGCATGGTTTGCGCCCAAAATACATGCGCAACGTTCACTGATCTGCCGCGGCGGTACGGTGTGACCCATAGTTGATCGGAGTCCACACAGGTGGGCATTCCTTATTGACTGATGGAGAAAAGACCATGAATTCACCGCTCATGACACCGACCTTCGATACCGCTTCTCGACTCACTCACGCCCGCGAGGGAAGACAGTTTGGTTTGGCGGCGAAAGCGCTGGCGATCTGTATTTTGTTATTGGGTTTGAGCCCCTTTGTCAGCTGGGCATCAGAGCCCGTCAACATCAATCTTGCCAGCGCCGAAGTATTGGCTGAGAGCTTGCAGGGCGTGGGCCTTGCTAAGGCGCATCGTATCGTCGAGTACCGGGAGGCGCATGGCCCATTCGAGCACATTGACGAGCTGGCGGCCGTGCGGGGAATCGGGTCCGCGACGGTGGAGAAGAACCGCGGTGTTATCCGGCTTCAATAGTGCCAGTCGGAGCCGGGCGCCTTGATATTACTGACGGGCGCCACGGGTTATGTGGGCGCCGCGCTTAGCGCGGCGCTTCAGCAGCGAGGTCTTTCGCTGCGGTTACTGACGCGGGCTGAGGCCACGATAAATGATGCACACCAGGTCGAGTCGGTGCACTGGGATATGAGTAGCGGCGATGATCTGCCTGAGGGTGTATTTGATGGCGTGTCTACTGTCATTCATTGCGCAGGCCTGGCACATCGTGAAGCAGACGAGCGCGCCTACCAGCGCATTAACGTCGAGGCCACTTCTTATCTCGCGCGACGCGCACTGGAGGCGGGTGTTTCACACTTTATTTATGTGAGCTCGCTGAATGTGGTGCCCGCCGAGGCGCTTTCGCCCTTGGATTCGGCAGATTATTACCCCGAGCCCCGGGAGCGTTATGCAGTATCTAAATGGCGCGCAGAACAGAGTCTGTGTCAGCTGTTTGCCGAGCGTCACAGCCAGTTGACCGTGGTGCGCCCCGGCCTGGTATATGACCTCGAGCTCACGGCCAATCTCAAGACCCTGAATAGCGTGCTGCGTTGGTGGCCCTTGCGCCTGCCTTCAGTGGGACACCGGAGCATGGTGGCTCGCGGGGATTTGGTGGCATTGCTGATCAGCTGCGCGCTAGGCGTGTCAGGGGCACCGACTGGCGAAGAAACTCTCGCGGCCACAGACGGCGTCGTCTACGATGCCGAGCGCATCTCGCGCGCGTTGTCTCAAGGGAAGAAGTGGGGCGTGATGCCCCAGTGGTTCTGCCGTCTTGCAGGCAGAGTGCTGGATTGGAAAAAGGGCAACGAGGCGGGAAGTTACTGGCGCAGCCTCAGCGCGGACCATTGGACTGGTGACGCGCCGGTGGTTGCGGGTTGGCAGCCTTCAGCGACGCTCGAATCCTGTGCTGCCAGCGGGCGAGGGCGTTGATGACACTGCTGATCGCCATGGCGTTGTTGGTCAGTCTAGGCCTGTGGGCATTTGTCCGCTTAGCCCCGCACTGGGGTTTGGTTGACCAGCCCAACTCACGCAGCCTGCATACAACGCCCACTGTCGTCAGCGGCGGCACTGTACCCATGCTAGTACTGGCGGCTGCCTTGTATACCACCATCGACTTTTCAGGCGCACAGACCGTCGCCCTGATGGCGCTCGCGCTCACTGCCATCGGCTTGCTGGACGATCGGCGCGGTTTACCCAGCGGCGTACGCTTCCTGTGTTATCTCGCCGCGGGGCTTCTGCTCTGTTGGCTCCTGCTGCCCGCAGGGTCGGCAAGTATCACCGCGCTGGCGATAGCCGGCGTGGCCGTGGCCTGGTGCATCAATCTGGTGAACTTCATGGATGGTGCCGATGGTTTGGTGTCCATTCAGGCGCTATGTGTGGCAGTGGGAATGGGACTGATCGCCACCTTCGGTGCGGTGCCCAATGCCGAGTTGGCTTGGCTGTCTGCCATGCTATTTGCCAGCTGGGCGCCACTGCTGTGGTTCAACTGGCCCCCCGCGAGACTCTTTATGGGTGACGCGGGCGCCATACCTCTCGGATTTGTACTGGCACTGATGGGGCTGTTGGCTTTCCTGACCGATCTCTCAGTGGGGTTGGCGTGGCTGATTCTGATGATGCCGTTTCTGGTCGATACGGGATTTACGCTCTGCATCAGAGTGCTCTCGGGTGAACCGCCGCACATTGCCCACCGCGACCATGCGTATCAGCGCCTGAGCGTGCAGCTGGGCAGCGCATTGCCCGTTACGCTCGGGTTACTCGGTATGCAGGTCATCTGGCAATTTCCTCTCGCGGTGACGGCCGTCAATAGCACTGTATTCCCGCCGCTTCTGGTACTTTTATCAGCCATTCCAGCGGTTGCGGCTGTGGTGTATGCGCGCCTGAGGGCTTAAACTGGCGGTTTCCAAGTAACCGACTGAATCCCCTGCGGATTTGGTTGCGTGTTTAAGGTGCGTATGGTCAAGAAGATGGCATCGCGGGTGCGTGCGATGAGCGCTCATTCGGTCTCCACTGTCATCTGGCTTTTCGCCCGACGCTCACTCCCCCCCACTTTCCGGTTCTCGGGATGGTTAGTCCTCGATTTACTGGTCGTGCTTTGCGCTCTTTATGGTGCTGCCGCCATCAGCAGCGCAGAGGGTGCCGGGGTGATGGAGTCGCTGGCACCACTCACTGTTGCTTTGTTGCTGATCGGCTCCGCCGTCATTTTCAGCGTGCAAGGTCTGTACCTGTCTGTGATCCGCTATATGGGGCAGCAGGCAGTGTGGGATCTGGTCAAGGCCGTCAGCTTTTCGACCGTAGCATTGGGTGCAGCCATCTTCTTCACAGAATCAGCGATGCCCGCCACCGCGGCACTGATCTATTGGCTTTTGCTGTTTGTGGGTATCGGCGGATTGCGCCTGATCTCGCGAGGCTGGCTTCAGGCGAATACCCGAGCAGACGCGCGCCGGGTCATTATTTACGGGGCTGGTGACTCTGGTCGCCAGTTGCTGAATGCGCTCAATCACGGCACGGATTATCGGGTAGTTGCCTTCATCGACGACAACCCCAATCTGCACGAGACGGTGATCAATGGCCGTCCGGTGCTGGGAGCCGATGATCTGACCAGTTTGGTCGAAGAGCATGCGGTGCGTCAGGTCTTGCTGGCGATTCCCTCGGCGTCTCAAGAGCGCCGTCGTGCCATCATCAACTCGCTGGTCGGTTTGCCCGTGAGAGTGCGAACGATCCCCAAGATCAGCGAGCTGATCTCCGGCAACGCCATCGTGAATCAGATTCAGGACGTCGACCTGGATGATCTGCTGGGCCGTGAACCGGTTCCACCGCACCCCGAGCTGATAGATCGCTGCATCACTGACAAGGTCGTGATGGTGACGGGAGCAGGCGGCAGTATTGGATCCGAGCTGTGCCGTCAGATTTTGTGGTCATCGCCCAGAGAGCTGATTCTCCTCGATATTTCAGAGTTTGCGCTCTACAGCGTGGATCGAGAGATCAAGAGCCTCTGCCAGCGGCAGGGCCTGCGTTTCCCGATCGTGACCCTGTTGGGTAGCGTGCGCGATGAGCAGCGTCTCGAATCGATTTTCCGCACTTTCTCTGTTGATACGGTTTATCACGCGGCGGCATACAAACACGTGCCGATGGTGGAGTACAACGTCGCGGAAGGCGTGGCCAATAATGTACACGGCACGTGGAGCGCGGCTTGGGCCGCGCATCGGGCGGGTGTAGATACCTTTGTGCTGGTCTCGACCGACAAAGCGGTTCGTCCCACGAATGTGATGGGCGCCTCCAAGCGCTTCGCGGAGCTGATTCTGCAAGGCCTCTCACAAATCGAAACTCAAACCCGCTTCTGCATTGTGCGCTTCGGTAACGTGCTCGGTTCCTCGGGCTCTGTTGTGCCACTGTTCCGCGAGCAGATCAGCGGTGGTGGCCCGGTGACGGTGACCCATCCCGAAGTCTCTCGTTACTTTATGAGTATCCGTGAGGCGGCACAGCTGGTGTTGCAGGCGGGCGCGCTGGGTACCGGCGGCGATGTCTTTGTGCTGGACATGGGCGAGCCGGTGCGGATCGTTGAGCTGGCCGAGCGCATGATTCGCTTGAGTGGCTACGACATCGAACGGGACAATATGTTTGGCGAACACATCGATCTCGAGTACATCGGTCTGCGCCCGGGCGAGAAGCTTCACGAAGAACTATTGCTGGGCACCTCAGTGACGGGTACCGGGCACCCGATGATCATGCGCGCCGAGGAAGAATCCTTCGATTTCGACTTTATCGAGGATGCGGCCCACCGTTTGTTGCGCGCCTGCGCCGAGATGGACTTGAACGATGTGACGGCCATTTTGACTGAACATGTCATGGGTTTTTCCGGACACGAGCCTCGACACGATTACGTCTGGGTCAAGCAAGGTCGCGTCGGCAAGCGCATGCGCAAGGCGCTTGAGGCCGAGAATGTCACCCCGATTCGCCCGGAATTGGTGGGCCCCAGACAGAGCACCGGTCGACCTACCGACTGATCTCAATCCCCGCAGTGCTGCTGTGCGTGAGCTGAATCAGCCTCACGCGACGCGCTTTTACCTTTTGTGTCATGCCTTGTTGACGGTGCCTTGCCCCGGGTTCTCTCGGTAGATATCCAAGTGACGAATGCCCTGTATCAGCGTTGATCGTTGCTCCCGCCACGCTGCTCTTGATAGGGTCCGCTTTCACCTTGATGTCAGGCAGCGCCGGGGCACTCTATGTCTATGATCGTCAATCGACGCGATGTCGATTTTTATCTCGATGAAATGTTTGATTTGGGATCGCTGCTGGCCAGTGATCGCTACAGCGAGCACGATCGTGAGAGCATCACGGCCATACTCGATCTCTGTCAGAACATGGCCGAGGAGGAGTTCCTGCCTTGTGCGGCGGAGCACGACGAAAATGAGCCCGTCTTCAAAGATGGGAAGGCGATCACTCCAGACTCATTAAAAGCTTGCCTGAAAACTTTTGTTGAGGCGGGCCTACCCACGGCGACCTTTGATCACGACCTGGGTGGCATGCAATTGCCCGTCATGGTGGCCAACTTTATGCAGGGTATTTTTCAGGCGGCCAATGCACCGGCTACTGGCTATGTATTCTTGACGTCCTCCAATGCCCACATGTTGCAGGCTTGCGGCAGCGAAGCGCTCCGCGAGCGTTACCTACTGCCTCTCGTCGAAGGTCGTTGGTTTGGCACCATGTGCCTGTCTGAGCCCCATGCCGGGTCGTCACTGTCGGATATCCGAACGATGGCTGAGCCCGTCGGTGATGGCAGTTACAAGCTGACGGGTACCAAGATGTGGATCTCTGGAGGTGAGCAGGATATTTCCGAGAACATTGTGCACATGGTGTTGGCGCGAACTCCCGATGCGCCGCCGGGGGTAAAGGGCATCTCGCTGTTTCTCGTGCCCAAAATTCGCGTCGAGGAAGATGGCTCCTTGGGGGAGTCCAATAACATTGCGCTCGCGGGCCTCAACCACAAGATGGGGCAGCGCGGCACCACCAACACGTTGCTCAATTTCGGCGAGGGCGGTGATTGCCTTGGCTACCTCGTAGGAGAGGAAAACGAGGGCCTCAAGAACATGTTCCACATGATGAACGAGGCCCGGATCGGCGTGGGTATGCTGGCCACCATGTCGGGCTTAGGTGGTTACCTGTATTCGCTCGATTATGCGCGCAACCGACCACAAGGCCGGCACCCCGGCGATAAAGATCCCAATAGCCCAATGCTCCCCATTATTGAGCACGCGGATATCCGCAGGCTATTGATGGAGCAGAAGGTAGCGGTGGAGGGCAGCATCGCGCTGCTCACCTATTGCTCTAAGCTGGTCGATCAACAGCTCACATCAGATGACCCGCAGGCGTCGCAGCGGCTCACTTTGCTACTCGAGCTACTCACACCTATTGCCAAGTCCTGGCCCTCGGAATACACCCTCGAAGCTAACAAGCACGCGATTCAGATTTTGGGCGGCTACGGTTACACCCGCGAGTATCCGGTTGAGAGGCTTTATCGGGACAACCGCTTAAATCCGATTCACGAAGGTAGCCACGGGATTCATGGCCTCGATCTCTTAGGCCGCAAAGTGAATCTGGCGGGTGGTGTCACCCTCGCCATTTTTGAAGAGGAAATGCAGCCGGCGCTGGAGGCAGCCGCAGGCAGTGAGTCGCTCTCAGCGATGGGGGAGGCACTCAACGCTATCTGGCAACTGGCCAAGCAGACCGTCGAGACCGTGAATCAGGAAGCCGATACGGTCACGCGCCTTTCCAGTGCCACGCCGTTTCTGGACGCCTTCGGGCATATCGTCATTGCCTGGCTGTGGCTGCGTCAGGCGTTGATTGCTCAGGAGGCCCTGCAAAAAGGCGCGCAGGCGGACACCGATTTCTATGAGGGCAAGGTCGCGGCGTGCCAGTTTTTCTTCCGCTATCACTTGCCACAAGCGGCGGAGAAGCTTCGCTATGTTGCGTCCCAGGATCGATCAGTGCTGGAAACCCAAGCGAGTTGGTTTACGGGTCAGTGAGGAGCGCGACTCCAGTCAGGGGGATATCTGGATGCTGCTCACCATCAGGTCGGATTCAGTCTGATTTCTTCTTAGATTGAAAATTACGCATGAATTCCCTGTCTATGAACGAGCCGTCTTGGTGCAAGCGATAATGTGTGTGGGCCAGATGATGTGCGTTAAATGCGCTCCGCTGCACGTTCTCAAAGCCTTGGGCGTGAAAAGCCGCATTGATCGCGTCTTTGCCGAGTTTTAAGGCAAACGACGGTTTGTCGGACAGCGTGCGAGCAAAGGCTAAGGTTTCCTCCTCTAGCTCGTCTCGTGGGACAACCCGGTTCACCATGCCCGCAGCCTGTGCCTCCTCGGCAGTGATGGGCTGACCGGTGAGCAGGAACTCCTTGGCCTTACGGATGCCCAGCTCCCAAACGTGGGCAAAGTACTCTACGCCGGGTATACCCATATACATGGTGTTGTCCTGAAAGGTGGCATCGTCGCTGGCAATGACAAAGTCACAGGGCCAGATCAGCATCAACCCGCCGGCAATAGATTTGCCGTGCACAGATGCGATGGTGGGTTTGGCCAAATCCCGCCAGCGGCGGCAAAAACCTTCATAGATTTCCTTTTCTCGGCAGTAATAAGCTTCCGAGCCTTCCCATTTATCGTCACTCCAGGTGCCAACCCGTTTGTGTTCGCTGCCGCGGCTGTTTATATCCCGCAGGTCATGACCGGCTGAAAAGTGGGGTCCCTTAGCGGCCAGTATCACCACCTTTACCTCGCTATCGCTCATGGCAATATCGAAAGCGTCGTTCAATTCGTAGAGGAGGTGGGTATCTTGGGCATTTCGTGCCTCGGGACGGTTGAGCCAGATCCGGGCGATGCCCGCTTCAGGTTTTTCGTAGATCAGGTTGTCAAAATCGGTCATATCGGTGTCCTTCAGCGGGTGCGGCAACGGTACTACAAAACGTCAGTGGGGGACTATTTCATGCGGGGAACGGCAGCCGGGGCTAACACGCTAAATGCTCTAGATTCGAAAGCGGCGCTTCAATTTAAGGCTAGGGAAAGTAAAACGGCCTAATCAGTGGATTTCCACAATGATCCTGCTTATTGAGTTCGGAACATGTGCGCAACACCCGACTGGCGACGTCAGTATGTCGCTAAGCAAGTGGCGAAGATCGCGTAAGGAAGATGAGCTGCCAATAAAAGCGCCGAGATACTTTTACAGTCTGCCTGAGAGCTGCTCTACTGCCAGTTGGTAACCATACTCGATCATCTCCGCAGCGCGATCAAACTCCAAGGTGCCGCACTTATTGCGGGGTATAGAGATTAAATGGTCCGGCGGATTGTCCGCCATTCTTATGCGCGCAATAGCGTTTTGCATTGTATTGAACGATTGATCTGCGATGTAGAACATATCCCATTGGTCTTTTGGCTTGCTTTCGGAAAAGGTCACGGAGTCCAAGAAGTCGTCCATTTTCTGTTGCCAAGGGCTTCTTGTTTCCTCAGGCTCTAATGCCACTTCCTTCATTATCGGTCCACCGAGATCGACTGCTATCGTCAGGTCCGTATCGTCTCCTAGAGTGGGCTCAATGGGGGTGGGGTTCAGTATGCCGCCGTCTATCAACTGCACCCCACCCACATTGTGGGGCGTAAAAAAAAGTGGCAGTGAAACTGATGCTCTGATCGCCTGGTCTATTGGGCCGCTTTGAAACCAGTGCTCTTTTTCCGCCGCAATATCTGCGGCGACAGCCGTGAACTTTATCGGCAGGTCTTCGATCAGGCCCGTACCAATCTTGCTTTGTATGGTGGCCATCATCTTGTCTCCCTTCACCAAAGAACTCCAGGTGAAGGAAAGGTCTAGCATGGAATAGATCTCTTTTTTGGTGAAGCTCTCAATCCACTCCACGACGGCGCCCAGTTTCCCGGTGGCATAGGCGCCACCAATGAGCGACCCAATAGAACAACCCGATATCGATCTGATTTCAAGACCGTTTTCTTCAAGCCATCGAATCACGCCGACGTGCGCCAGCCCGCGAGCGCCTCCACTGCCAAGCACCAGCGAGATAGTCTTATTGCTCATTGCAATATCCTTTCGACGACAGAAATGATGGCCCCCGATAAGGAGGCTAGTCTGCAGCCTACTATGCCTTCACTACTGCTTGGAATGCTGTCACGGCCGGCTATGACCCACCCGCTCGCTGAGCCAGGCAATTGAGCA
>CBFHIW010000035.1:0-28524 GCA_965656065.1 Luminiphilus sp.
CTGGTGCCGCTCGATGCAGTGGCCATGCAGATTTTTGTGAAGACCCTCACGGGCAAGACCATCACTCTCGAGGTTCTGCCGTCGGATTCCATCGAGAATGTTAAAGCCAAGATTCAGGACAAGGAGGGCATTCCACCCGACCAGCAAAGGCTCATCTTTGCGGGCAAACAGTTGGAAGATGGCCGAACGCTCTCCGATTACAACATTCAGAAAGAGGCGACCTTGCATCTTGTATTGCGGACCCCGCCCAGCGTGCCAGTGCCGACGCTACCTGTCGCAGTCTTATTTTTATTAGTGCTGGGGCTACCAGTGGTCAGTTGGCGGGTTGGCGCCAGGCGAAGGTATTAATCCCACTGCAGGCGTCTAGCGCCCCAGCTTGTCCCGCAAGCTGTAAAACAGCATCCCAGCCACCAGGCCAGGCCAGCGCAGCAGCGTGCCACCCGGGAACCTATGTGTCGGTACCGACGCCATCAGGTCAAAACCGCCGGTGTCGCCGTCAATCGCTTCCGCCAGCAGATGCCCGGCCATGGTGGCGGTTGGGACACCGTGGCCCGAGAACCCTTGCGCGTACCAAAGGTGCTCACCCACGCGGCCAAAGTCGGGCATGCGATTCATGGTAATGCCCACGGCGCCGCCCCAGCCGTACTCCACTTCGACCTCCTCAAGTTCCGGATAGATGTTGAGCATGTGGGGTCGCACGAAGGCCTTGATGTCGCGTGGGAAGCGGCTCGAGTAGTTCTCTCCGCCACCGAAGAGCATCCTGCCGTCCTCTGAAAGCTTCCAGTAGTTGATGACGAAGAGTGTATCTGACATCGACAGGTTGTCGCGGTTAATCCGCGGCAACAGATGGGAGGGCAGGGTTTCGGTGGCGATCACGAAGTTATTGATCGGCATGATGTTGCCGGCGAGCCGCGGCATGAGCTTGCCGAGGTAAGCGTTGCAGCCAAGCACCACGTGCTGGGCCTTCACATGGCCCTGCGCAGTTTTGACCTCGCCAGACTGGCCGTCAGGCGCCGGCTGGGCATGGCTGTGCTCGTAGATTCTGACGCCCGCCTCGGCCGCTGCGCGCGCCAACCCAACGGCATATTTCAGCGGATGCAGATGCCGGCAACCGTCATCCAGTAATGCCCCATAAAATCCCTGGGCGCTGGTGCGCTCGGAAACCGCGACGGGTGCGAGGTAGGACAGTTGCTGGTAACCATACTGGGACTCGAGGTGCTCTAGCTCCTCCTGTAGCTCCGCAGCATGCCCAGGCTTGGCGGCTAAATGCAGGTTTCCCGAACCCAGCTCGCAGTCAATCTGATACTCGTTGATTAGCTCGCAGACTTTGTCTACGGCGTCGAGCCCGAGTTGCCACAGGCCTTTGGCGGCATCCATGCCCACCCATTTTTCAATGCTGGACTGGTCTGCCCGCTGGCCTGTACCGACGTGCCCGCCGTTGCGACCTGAAGCGCCCCAGCCCACGCGCTCGGCCTCCAGCAGCACCACGTCGTAGCCTTTTCTCTTCAGGTGCAAAGCGGTAGACAGGCCGGTGTAGCCCCCACCGATCACGCACACATCGGCAGTCTCTTCGCCCCGTAAAGACGGAAACGCGGGTAGAAGCGGTGCAGTGGCGGCATACCAGCTATTGGGGTATTTCCCTGCTGTATGGCCGGCTATTCGATCATTCATGGTTGGCATTATGCCGCTTGCCGGTATCGAGACGCCATCCGATACTGTGCCCATGTTGAGCTGCCCGCGGGGCGTTATGAGTGAGCCGAACCATAAAACGGCGTCGAATCAAGCAGGTGCATACAGTCCTGAGGGCGTCAGTGACGCGTCTCAGGTGCCTTCTGCCGATATGGCCACCATTGAGGCGTGGCTGAAAGAGCACAAAATTTCCGAGGTGGAATGCCTCGTTCCCGACATGACGGGCAATGCCCGGGGTAAATTTATACCGGCGCACCAGTTTATTGCGAACCGCGAAATCAAGCTGCCCGAATCCATCATGGTGCAAACCGTCACCGGTGAGTACACCGACGACCATTGGGATTTTGTTGAGCCCACCGATACCGACATGTTGCTCAGACCCGATGCCTCCACTCTGAGGCTGGTGCCCTGGGGGCGTGAGCCTACCGGGCAGATCATTGCCGATTGCTACAGGGCCGATGGCGAGCCGCATCCACTGTCGACCCGCAACGTGCTGCGCTACGTGCTGGGGCTTTATGAAGAAGCCGGGCTCAAGCCCGTGGTCGCGCCCGAGGTGGAGTTCTACCTCGTTAACAAAAACACCGACCCCGACTATGAGCTGATGCCGCCCAAGGGGCGCTCCGGTCGCCGCGAGGTTGCGCGCCTCTCCTACAGCATCGATGCGGTGGCGGAGTTTGAAGACTTCGTGGAGGACATGTACGACTTCGCAGACCAGCAGCAGCTGGATGTCGATACATTGATTCACGAGAACGGTGCCGCTCAGCTGGAGATCAACTTCAATCACGGCGACCCGCTGGCGATGGCGGACCAGGTCTTTGTCTTCAAGCGCACGGTTCGTGAGACTGCGCAGCGCTACAACATGTACGCGACGTTCATGGCGAAGCCCATGCAGCGCGAGCCGGGCTCGGCGATGCATATTCACCAGAGCGTGATCGATCTGGAGACGGGCAAAAATATCTTTGCTACCGACTACGGTCAGCCGAGTCAGGCGATGATGGAGTTCATGGGAGGGCTTCAGCGGTATACGCCCGAGCTCATCAGCTTTTATGCACCTAACGTGAACTCATATCGCCGTCTTGCGCCCGATATCTCCGCCCCAATCAACTTGAGCTGGGGCTTTGATAACCGCACTACCGCATTCCGGGTGCCGAATTCTGATCCCGCGAATCTGCGGATCGAAAATCGTTTCCCGGGTGTGGATGTTAATCCTTACCTCGCGATCACGGCGACGCTGGCCAGCGGTCTGTTGGGCATGCGGCAGCATCTGCAACCCACCGAGCCGCATCAGGGTACGGCCAACGAGGACAGTGTCGGTGTTGCCCGGACGCTGGAGGAGGGCGTGCGCAAGCTGAACAACACACCCGAGCTTCAGGCCATGATTGGCGAGTTGTTCATGCGCGCCTACGCCGCAGTGAAGCTCGATGAGTTCGAAGAGTTCAACCGCGTGATCAGCTCCTGGGAGCGCGAGCACCTGCTTCTTCAGGTATAACGCGGTGTCTGTAAGCCTGCCCCGATTTTTTTTCGGCCATCGCGCGTGACGGCCTCCAATCTCGGATATCAGATTTTTCGCGGGGTGAAATATCTCACCTACGCGTTGCTGTCGCTAAATATCTGGTTGTTCCTCGCAGAGGAAATCGAGAGCGCACGATTTGCTATCGCGAGCGGCGAAGATGTGGTGATGGGGGTGCAACTTTTCTCCGCCACGTTGGATACCCTCGCCTGGGTCATCCTGTTACTCCTGTTTGAGCTGGAAACAGCCGTTATCCCCGATGAGCGTTTAAAGGGTCCCCTTCGATTTGGCATTCACGGCGTGCGCATGCTGTGTACCGCGGCGATCGTGATGGCGTTTCTCGGCTACTTCGGGGAATGGCGTACGTTGATGCCCAGTGAGCTCTTGGTTGGGGAAGCCTGTGCGCGAGTCAGCGAGGGCTGGTCCTACATGGTTAAGCTCGATGATTTTGTGCCGCTCACAGCCGAGAACTGCGGTCAGTTTGGCGCTGATACGCGGCTCGTTACCGGGCTCGACGGGGTGATCGCCTCGCCCGCGGGTTTGCTCGAAGGCCAGCGACTGGCGCTGGCAGACGTGATTAATTCTGCTGCGTGGATTCTCGTGGTGATCTTGTTGGAGATCGAAGTGAGATTACTGACTCGGTGGGGAGGGGGTTCCCGACCGTTGGCGCGAATCGCCAACAGTCTCAAGGTCGTGCTGTACACCACACTCGTGGTGGCCGCGATTTACTGGGGCTTTAAGGGCGATTTCCTGGACTTCTGGGACGCTGCGCTCTGGCTATTCGCCTTCGTCTTTATCGAGCTCAACGTCTTCGAGTGGCAGCAGGAAATCCGCGATCAGTCCGAAGATCCCCAAGGATCCGTCTGACTCAGAGTTCGTCGCCGAACTCGAGGTCATAGTCGCCGAGCTCTTCTCGCAGCCTTAGCATTTCCAGGCGCTCCTCTGCCCGTCGACGCTTCGCCGCTTTTACTGCTTTTTCGGTGACCGCCTCGGCAAAGTCCAGTGACTCAAAGTCCTCGTCAGCCAGTTCGCCCAAGCCCGGCTCAAAAAACTCTTCAGCCGGTTCCTCTGTTACCGCAGTGGTATCTCTCTCACCCATAAACCACCTCCCGATGATCCTGAACAAAAGACCAGCACCTGCTGCTGGTTCGCGCCATCTCAGCGCAGCTGCTCTCATGTCACAAGAAATTTTTTGATCTGAGCCGGTATATCGCACATAACAAATTAAGCTAAGTGCCCTGCTTGTTTTGGATGTATAAAGGCAAGTTCCCCCTGATGATTTTGTCCCGATGGCGCGCCGCCGCGGTCCGCGCGAACATGCCAAGGGGTCAACCCCTCTCCGCATTAACAAGCCCACGTGCATTTTTGATTCACCACCCAGTGGCGTATCGACGAGCCTATCGGTTAGGAGGCAGTTTTGAGTCGGTGAGCGTCAGCTCAACTGTATGGCGATGGTCTCGACAATCTCGTCAGGCGTTGCGTCATCACAGTCGATCACGATTTCGCCGTAACGCTCGTAAAGGGGAACGCGCTCTTCGTAAAGGTCATGAAGACTCTGCTCGCCATCGGCGGCAATACCGCGGTGGGGTGCGAGGGACACACGGTACTCAATGGTGTCGAATCGTGCACGCAGGTACACCACCGTGGAAGCGGCGCTGAGGCGCGCCATGATCTTTTCGCTATAGACCACCGAGCCACCGGTGGAGATGACCGAAGGGAAGAGGGGCATGCCGGTTAACACTTGTTCTTCGACCGCTCTGAACGCCGCGTTGCCGCGGCCATCCATGATTTGCTGCAGGGACTGGCCTTCCTGCGCCTCGATCAGTCCATCCGCGTCGACCAATTCGAGATCCAGTCGCGCTGCCAACGCGGCGCCGATGGTGCTCTTGCCGCTACCGGGCATGCCAATCAATGAAATGATCTTATCGCTGGCCACAGTGATCGGTGTTCCTTTTCAAGGTCGGGTCACAACCTGCTACGGGTCATATCCTGCTTCGGGTCATATCCTGCTATGGGTCATACCCTGCTAAGAGACGCTAGATTACCCGATACCCAGTGCAATTTATCGACAAGCAGCGTGAGTTTCGTGCAACGCTATTCGCACGTGGAGGGCAGTGTGACCGATCACCGCGCGACCGCGCGTCGTCAAAGTCGAAGATCGTCTGTTGGGGGGAGAATAGAGTGGCTTGGGGTAGCGTCAGTTCGCCCAGTCGCGCTCGGCCTTGAACTGCTGGGAGAGGTACTCCATCTGGTCTGCCAGGACCCGCTCTCTGGCCAGAAAATGCCACTCGTAAGTGTTGGGCCGGAAGGGTATAGCGAGCAGTGGCATATGGGCCTCTTCAGGCGTCTGGCAATCTTTTAACCAGTTGCAGCGCTTGCAGGCCGCGACCACGTTTTCCCATTTATCGCTACCGCCGCGGGATATCGGCACGACGTGATCCCGGGTGAGTTCGCTGCGGCTGAATTGCCCCCCGCAGTAAAGACAGCGGTGATCATCGCGCCGAAACAGTGTGCGGTTGCAGAGCGGCGGTGTGAAGTGATTCATCACCCGCCCTTCGAGCGCAACAATCGGCTGCAGGATAATTTCTGAGCGGATGCCCGTGAGACGCTGGATGCCCCCAAATACGGGGGGAAGGGACTCCCCGATGCCGTAAAGGACATCGCCGCGGGCGTAGGCGGTCACCGCCTCGTTCAGTGTCAGCCAACCTCTGGGTTGTCCCGACACGTCCAGCTTGAGAATCGCTTGCATGGGTCTCGCTCACTGGTTTTTTCGACGTTACTGAAAAAGCCAGCGCGTGACAATCACTGAAACAGAAATTTCATATCAGCGGATTGGTGATGCTCGACGTGATCATGGGGCACGGCGCTACCGCGCTACCCACGCGCCACTGACCAGTTCCTGATCGCCGTGGAGCACGCGACCAATAAAGTGCTCGCCGCGCTGGACGGCGCCTACCCCTGCCGGCGTGCCGGTCATGATGATGTCGTAATCCTCTAGCACCAGAAACTGATTAAGCTCTTTGAGAATCACGTCCGGTGGGTAGAGCATCAGGCTGACATCGCCTTTTTGACGCAGTTCGTCGTCTATCGTGAGCTCCACGCCGAGTTGCGACAGGTCCTCGGGCGCCGTCACGAATTCGCTGAACAAGGCCGATCCGGTAAAGGCCTTACTGCGCTCCCACGGTAGCCCGGCGGCCTTCAGTTTTGCCTGGGTTTCGCGCTTGGTGAGATCAAGCCCGAAGCCGACGCCCGCCACCTGACCTCCCTGCAGCAACAGGCAAATCTCTCCTTCATAGTGCAGCGGCTCATCGAGCGCTGCGAACAACTCAGTGCCGATCGACGTTGCGGGCTTCATGAACACGACCATATTCTCGGCGGGGACCGACGCCATTTCCTCGATATGGGCGGCATAGTTCTTGCCCACGCAGACCACCTTTCCGGGGCGCACCGACTGCCCGTTGAACACCACTGATCCCATGATGGTTCCTCCAGAATAGGCTGCACTATAAGCCTCCGGCAAGCGGCTGTCCGCATCGCCAATCGCCGCCTGTTCGGGTAGGCTTGCGCCCCTCAAATTCATGACAACAACATCACAGGGGGACAGCATGTTGCGTCGGTTTATTCAGCTCAGTGCGCTCGCGCTCGGGTTGGCGAGTGCATCCGTGACGGCGATGGAGCGGCCCAATATTCTGGTTATTTGGGGCGATGACATCGGCTTTTGGAATCTCTCTACCAACAATATGGGCATGATGGGCTACCAGACGCCCAATATTGACCGCATCGCCAATGAGGGTGCCAAGTTCACCGACTATTACGGTCAGCAGAGCTGTACCGCCGGGCGCTCCGCGTTTATCACCGGGCAATCACCGATTCGCACGGGTCTGACCAAGGTCGGTGTGCCGGGTGCTGATTTGGGCATCCGGCCTGAGGATGTGACTCTCGCCACACTTCTTAAAGAACAAGGCTATGCCACGGGCCAGTTTGGCAAGAACCACCTCGGTGACCGCAACGAATTTCTACCCACCGAGCACGGGTTTGACGAGTTCTTCGGCAACCTCTACCACCTCAATGCCGAGGAGGAGCCGGAGGATCCTGACTACCCGCAGAACCCGGCCTTCCGTGAGCGCTTTGGACCCAGGGGCGTCGTGCACAGCTTTGCTGATGGCCGAGTGACCGATACTGGTCCGCTCAATAAAAAACGCATGGAAACGGTCGATCTTGAGTTTCTCGATAGCGCACAGCAATTTATTCAGCGCGCCGCCGAGGACGACAAACCTTTCTTCGTGTGGTTCAACTCCACCCGCATGCACTTTTGGACCCACACCCCGGAAGAGGAAGAGGGCTTGTCCGGTCAGGGCTTTTACAACGACGCCATGGTGGGCCACGACAATCTGGTAGGCCGCTTACTCGATCAGCTCGATGAGCTCGGCATTGCGGACAACACCATCGTTTTATACAGCACTGACAACGGACCGCACTTTAATACCTGGCCTGACGCGGCCATCACGCCCTTCAGAAGCGAGAAGAACACCAACTGGGAGGGCGGCTTTCGGGTGCCAGCTATGATCCGTTGGCCGGGCAAGATCCCCGCAGGCACGATCCTGAATGACATGATGTCCCACGAGGACTGGGTGCCCACGCTCATGACCGCGGCGGGTCGACCGACGGTGACCGAAGAGCTGAAGGCGGGCGTGAACATTAACGGCCGCGATTACCACAACCATCTGGACGGCTATGATTTTCTGCCTTATCTCACCGGCGAGGCTGACCGCGGCCCACGCAGTACCTTTTACTACTGGAGCGATGACGGGCTTTTGACCGCGATGCGGCTCGGCGACTGGAAGGTGGTTTTTGCCGAGCAGCGCGCCAAGGAATTTGATGTGTGGCGGGAACAGTTCGACACGCTGCGTATTCCCAAGGTGTTTCATTTACGCCGCGATCCTTTCGAGCGGGCCGACGAGCACTCCAACACTTATAACGACTGGTGGGTGCGCACTGCACTGCCACGGCTGACCATGGCGAGAGTTGAACTGACGGGCTTCTTGGAGACCCTGAAGGTGTACCCGCCCAGACAGCGTCCGGCGACTTTCACGATTGATCAGTTGATGGAGCAGCTGTACGAGCGCGCTGAGTAACGGTCTGAATGTCTACCCTTGCCCTGATGTTGGCGCAGTCGTGGAACAGAAAAAATAAAAAAGCGAGCCCAAGGCTCGCTTTTTTATGGGTGACGCTTTTTACACGTGATCAGTGCCCGCCAGACGGGTCAACCTCCCAGCTCTCGGTGAGGAAGGCGTGCACCACGCCGCCATCAACCGTAATGGTCTCGCCCACCACGTAGTTACCCGCCCGTGACGCAAGGTAAATGGCCACGCCCGCCATGTCCTCGTCATTACCGATGCGCCCCGCCGGCACGTGCTGGCCCACAATGTCGCCCAGGTCCCGTGCGGCTTTGTTCATCTCAGAGGCAAACGCGCCGGGGGCAATACCCGTGACGAGAATGCCGTCTTTCACCAGTCGGGCAGCGAGTCGCTTGGTCAGGTTGATCACCGCCGCCTTGGAGGCTTGATAACTGTAGGTTTCCCAGGGGTTCAGTCGCAGACCGTCGATCGAGGCGATATTGATGACCTTGGCGGGCTGCTCATCCGATGCGCCGGCTTTCAACAGCCCGTGCATCGCTTGCGTCAGGAAAAAGATCGACTTCACGTTGAGGTCCATGACCTTGTCCCAGCCCGCTTCGGGGAACGTCTCAAAGGACTCGCCCCAGGCGGCGCCTGCGTTATTCACGAGGATATCCACGCCGGATTCATGTTCGGCCATGGTGGCCGCCAAGGCCTTGCAGCCGTCCACGGTAGAGATGTCCTGCGGTACGGCAATACAGTTGGGCCCCAACTCTTCGGCGACGGCCTCGCAGACGTCTGCTTTGCGGCTGGAGATGTACACCTTGGCGCCTTGAGCAATAAAACCGGTGGCGATCATCTTGCCGATGCCCCTTGAGCCGCCGGTGACCAGTGCCGTGCGCCCAGCCAGAGAAAAGAGAGATTGGGTATCCATGAACAATATCCTGTGTGAGGAGTGGAGAAGAGCCGAAGCTCAATTGGCACGGATTATGCCATAAGTGAGGGCGTGCTCAGGCTACCGACGCGCTGTCACCTGCCAAAATTGGCCGTCGAGGGTCATGCCTGTGTCTTCGCAATAGAAGGGTGCGACGGCATCAACCACTTTGTCACGGACCGGCTGCTGCAGTTCCTCTGGCGCCTCACGCACCATTTGCGCGATCGGGCCAATCTGCACCAGCTGCTCGACAATATCGGTAAGGCTCAATCCACGTCCGAAGGTCAGCGGTTGTTTTAGCGGCGTCACGGCGACGTTCCCAAACCCCGCGCTGGTCAGCACGTCCGTGACGTAATCTGCCTCCTCAAACGCGAAAGGCCCCGGGGTGCGCGGGGGCATCTCGGGGGGTGCCGGCAACAGCTCGAGGGCCGCCACCGCTGGCACGGTCATAAAAGGGTTCACAGCGCGAGGTTGCCAGCAGCAAAAGGCGAGGCGGCCCGATGGGTTGAGGGCGCTGCGGATATTCGCGAAGGCGGCGACTGGATCTTCGAAGAACATCACGCCAAAGCGTGAGAAGACGACGTCATAGCGCTCTGGTTCAAAAGCGTGGGTTTGCGCATCTGCTTCGACGAACTGAATCGAGCTGTGCTCAGCCGCCAACTGACTCGCAACGGCCAACATCGGCGCGGAGATGTCGACCCCGGTCACCGAGCCTTTTGCGCCGACCCGCTGGCCGAGACTCAGTGAGGTGTGGCCACAACCACAGCCAATGTCGAGGACGTGTTCTCCCGGCTGGGGCGCCAGCGACTCGATCACCGTCTCACCCAGTGGCTGCAACATGGCTTCCATGAGCGCATCGTGGCTGACCCAGTTGTGGCCCGTCTCGCCGTTCCAGAATTCGATTTGTGCAGTGTTTTTTATTGTCATAGCAGTCTCAGACCAGAGGTGGAGAAACTCAGAGCGGTATGAAAACAGAGATTGAGGGATTTATAAATTCGTAGGTTCGAAGTTTCAAAGCGTGAAAGTTTCAAAGGTCAAAGGTTTGGTAGTCAGGAAGCGCAGAAGTTCAGAGGTTTAGAGGTTAGGAAGTTCAGAGGTTCGGGAGTTCGGGTTAAAGGGTTAGCGGTGTGAAGGTGTGAAGGTGTGAAGGTGTAGAGGCGTAGATGTGTAGAGATTTAATGGCTTAGAGGTTCAGGAGTCCGCGGGTTCAGAGGCTCAGAAGTTGGGAGGTTTGGTGGTTCAGAGGTTTAGGTAGTTCAGAGGTTCAGGGCTTCGGCAAGATCCCGATTGCTTCGGTTTCCAGACTGCCCAGATACAGCGCGTCGCCGCAGGGTGTGACGCCGGTAATGTAGTGAAAGGAGCTGTCCTGATCCTGCAGGTTGTGAGCGACCTCGCCCTTGAGGTTTACGCCAATCACAAAGCTGGCGGGCTGCGCAGCGGCTTCGAGCAACGGAATCGGCAGGAAGGACAGCAGCGCCCTCAGGCGCGGCAGAGAAGCCAGCGAATCAAGACTGGCACGCAGTGAAGGCATCGCGATCCAAAAAGTGTTCTCGCCATCAAACCGGATGTTGTCGGGTGTGCCCGGTAGCTCATCAATAAAGATATCTCGCTGGCCGGCTTTATCTCCCTTCAGCCAGAGGCGATGCACCCGGCCCATGCCGGTTTCATTCACCAGTACATAGTCCTCGTTGGGGCCCAGAGTCACGCCGTTGGCAAAAAAGAGCCCGCTCATCATGACCTCGGTTCTCTGTGTTGCCGGGTCATAGCGTAGTAGCCTGCCGGTGCGACTCCCCTCAAAAAAATCGAGGGCGACCTGGGTGTAATCAAAGCGTTGGCTGGCATCGGAGAACCAGATACGCCCGTCACTATCGACATCAAGATCGTCAACGAAGCGCAGGGGCGCCCCGTCGAGATCAGTGGCCAGCACTGTGATTTCGCCATTGGCATCCATATGCAGCAAGCCCGCCATGGAGTCAGCGATCCAGAGGCCGCCTTGCCCATCGGACCTCAGCCCCAGCGGTCGCCCGCCGGTATTGCCAAGCTTCAACCACTCCGACCCCGTGCCGGACCGCAACACGGCGCCGCCATCGAGGCTGGTGTAGAGCTTGCCCTCGGCATCACAGGCTACGTGTTCGGGGGCAGTCCCAACGGGGACCTCGGTAATCGCCGAAAGCGCCTGATTGGGCGCAAACACGCCGGTTAACCCGGGGTTAGGAGGCGGGGCCCAACTGACGGCGTTAACGGGCGCCCATCGAGGTAACAGGATCAGTACGATCAGCCCCAGAGCAAACAGGCTGATCGCAATTTTCGCGGCGCGGTTCACAAGCCGAGACCTTGATCACATGCCGTCAGAGGAGGCTCTCAAGGTTTGGTCCATTGCTGCCCGCAGTCGTGTTGCCCAGTTCTTGAGCATGCGGTCAGCTGCTGCCCGGTTTGTAATCCGGTTCGCATAGTTCACGAAGGTCTCGGGGTCTGCCTTGCTGTCATAGGCGCGCACCAGCACTTCAGAAGTCTCGGCATCAATCAACTCGAGGTACATCGTCATTGATCCTGCAGAAGCGGAGTAGGAGCGGCTCATGCTCGGACTGTTGAGGTCCGGGCTAGTGATATCCAGATTGACGATGTTGGGGAAGACCAGCAGTACCTCTTCACCCTGCTGCCACTCGGTGACCAGGTCGTAAGCAGGCTCTTCGGACAAAGCATTGGTGAAAAACGTGGTGCACTCCTCGCGAAGGTCGGTCTTGATGCGATCCATGTCGCGCTGCCTCACCTGCTGGCTACTGCTTCGGTGGGCGGAGTTGTAGTCGCGCTGCCAGTTTTTACGAAACGCCACCTGACAGGGCACGACGCCAAATTTCTCATAGATCTCGAGTTGCGCATCGGGCTTCATGTAGAGCCCACTGTGTTTGTCGCTACGCACCAACTCCAGGCCATCCGGCGTCGTGCTGGGAGGCGGTTCTGAGGTTGAAGCGCAGCCTACGCTCAACAGGAGGGTCAGGGCGCTCGCGATAGCAATCGTTTTATGTATGGTCTGTGTCCTTTTCATCAATCCTTGATAGGGAGCCTCGATCGGGCATTGCATGACGCTAATGTGCCAGAAGGCGGATCCTTGGGGCACCCTTTATGACGTATTTGTCACGATTCGCTAATGGTGAAAAGTCTAGTCATTGCGTAATGAGGCCCTTCTTCAGCCGCTGCGCGCTGATTGGGGGTGTTTGAGAGATCGTGGCGGGGCGTTCTTGAAGCGCCTGCAACACCACAGTATTCTCGTTATCGTTGCAGACATAGAGCGGTGTGCGCCGCCGACAGGAGACACGCCATGAATCAGGCCCTACCGAAACGCGCCCAGTTCCATCATATGAAGGACGGCACTCAGGAGGACTGGGAAATTATCGGCGCCGAATTCTTCGAGTTTCGTGGCGATGTGTGCACGCGGATCAAGGCTCACCTCATGTTGCTTGAGGGCGATTGCGGAGGCTTTGCGGTAGACCGGCTCACCCACAGCCTGCAAACCGCCACCCTGGCGCACAATGACGGCAAAGATGAAGAATATGTGGTGTGTGCGTTATTGCACGACATTGGCGACACGCTAGGCCCCGCCAACCATGCCGACGTGGCTGCCGTGCTGCTCGAGCCCTACGTGAGTGAAGCCAACCACTGGATGGTTAAGCACCACGGCATTTTCCAGGGGTACTACTTCTTCCACTTTATGGGCCTCGACAGGGATCTACGGGATCAGTACAAGGATCACCCCCACTACGAGCGCACGCTGGAATTCATCGAAAAATACGACGCTCCCGCTTTCGATCCCGACGCGGAGTGCTACGAACTGTCATTTTTCGAGCCTATGTTGGAGCGGGTGTTCAAAGAGCCCAAGCGGTCGCTATATATCAGCGATTCTGCTTGACCCGTTTGCGGTGGGCTCTGCTTAGGAGCCCATCGTGAAATTGCTGTTCATTTGTACCCACAACCGCTGTCGCAGCATCCTGTGTGAGGCCATTGCAACCCAGCGGGGTGCCGGTTCTCTTGAGGCGGCCAGCGCGGGTAGCGCGCCGGTCGATGCTGTGCATCCCTTGACAATGCGCTATCTCGAAGAGCGCGGTTATCAAACGGCCGGATTACAGAGCCAGTCCTGGAATGACCTCGCCGGTTTTAACCCTGATCGCGTGGTCACCGTCTGCGACAGCGCAGCCGGGGAGGTCTGCCCGATCTGGATGGGTGAGGTCGACAAGCGCCACTGGGGGCTGCCCGACCCGTCCCGAGCAGAGGGTGACGAGGCGGCGATTCGCAGCGCGTTTATGGCGGTGATTGATCGCATTGAGAACAAAGTCGATGAGTGGGTGCGTGAGACTCAATCCTGAGCGCTTTACCCCCAGGGCGTGAGAGGATTTAGCGATGGGCATTTTTGAGCGATATCTGAGCGTTTGGGTGGGCCTTTGCATCCTCCTAGGCGTGGTGCTGGGTAACGCCGTGCCGAGCGTCTTCGCGGCGCTTGCTGCGTTTGAGTTTGCGCGGGTCAATCTGGTCGTTGCGGCGCTCATCTGGATCATGATCTATCCCATGATGGTGCAGGTCGATTTTGGCTCGATCCGCGATATCCGGAACAAACCGAAGGGCCTGATCATCACCTTGGTGGTGAACTGGCTGATCAAGCCTTTCACGATGGCCGCCCTCGGGTGGCTGTTCTTCAGGGTGTTCTTTGCCGATCTTGTCGACCCGGAGACTGCGACGGAATACATCGCCGGCATGATTCTACTGGGGGTCGCACCCTGCACCGCCATGGTTTTTGTCTGGAGTCATCTCACCAAAGGGGACGCCAATTACACCCTTGTTCAGGTCTCTGTGAATGACCTGATCATGATCTTTGCGTTTGCCCCATTGGCGGGCTTTTTGTTGGGGGTGACAGAAGTGGTGGTCCCCTGGGAGACGCTGCTCCTCTCCGTCGTGCTCTACGTTGTGATCCCGCTGGTGGCTGGCGTAGTGACGCGTAAGGCCTTATATCACCCCGAGGATCCCGCTCGGCTCGAGGCACTGCTCACGACACTGAAGCCATATTCCATCGCCGGTCTGCTCGGCACGGTGGTGCTGCTATTTGGGCTGCAGGCCGAGACCATCGTGGCGCAGCCGCTAGACATTGTGCTGATCGCGATCCCGCTCCTTATTCAAACCTACGGCATTTTCGCTGTGGCCTATCTTGCGGCGCGCTGGTGGCGGATAGAACACGCGGTGGCGGCGCCTTGCGCGCTCATCGGCACCTCGAACTTCTTTGAGTTGGCGGTGGCGGTCGCGGTCAGCCTCTTTGGTCTGCATTCCGGGGCGGCCTTGGCCACCGTGGTGGGTGTGCTGGTTGAAGTACCCGTGATGCTCTCGCTGGTGGCGATCGTCAATCGCACACGCTGGTAGCCCGTTTGGCCGTCGCGACACGTTTTTCACCCTGATACGATCCGTGTTGCGCTTGCTGGTAAAGAGGCAGCGAAAATACTGCCTGACGCACTGCCATATAGATAGCGCGCCGCGACGCTAAAAAAACGCGATGCGACGCCAAAAGATGCGACGCCCAAGGACGCCCAAGGACGCCCAAGGACGCCCAAGGACGCCCAAGGACGCCCAAGAGAGTGCGATGCGATCACACAATAATCAGGAGATGATCGATGACAGTAGCCTATCAAATCGAGGAAGCAGGCACCCGTCTGAGTCGCACCACCATTGAACGCCGTCCGCTGGGGCCGCGGGATGTGCGCCTCGATTTGAAGTTCTGCGGCATCTGCCACTCGGATCTTGTCGCGGCCAGTGACAAACTCGGTGGTGGCATGTTCCCCATGGTGCCCGGGCACGAGATGGTGGGCACTGTCAGCGAAGTGGGCGCGGAGGTACAGGGCGTATCAGTTGGTGACACGGTCGGAGTGGGGTGCATTGCCGACAGCTGCCGAAGCTGCCATTCCTGTGATTCCGGCGACGAGCACTACTGTGAAACCGGCTTTACGCTGAGCTTTAACAGTAAAGACCGAGAGGGGCGCGTGAATTACGGGGGTTACGCTTCTGACTACGTGGTCGATTATGACTACCTCGTACCCATCCCGGCCGGCGCGGACTTGGCGCGTATGGCGCCGCTACTCTGTGGTGGCATCACGGTGTATACCCCGCTCAAACGCTTCAACGTCGGCCCGGGTACCACGCTGTGTGTGCTGGGCATGGGGGGACTTGGACATCTGGCGATCCAGTTCGCCAGCGCCATGGGTGCCCGCGTGATTGTGGCCTCCCGCTCGGAAGCCAAGCGCGCCGATGCCACGCGTTTGGGTGCCGAGGTGGCGCTCGATCCAGACTCCGAGGACTTGCAGGCGTGGATGGGGCAGGTTGATCTGATTCTGGATACCATCTCGAACCCACATGATTTGAATCGCTGGTTTTCGCTGCTGCGCCGTAGCGGCAAGCTCTGTTTAGTGGGGGTGCCCACAGACCAGCTGGAGATCTTCCCCGCGTTGATTGTGTTCGGTGACCGTGCTTTGGAAGGTTCTCTGATCGGCGGTATCGCCGACACCCGGGAGATGGTGCAATTTGCCCACAGCCACGGTCTGGGTGCCGAGATTGAACTGGTTCAACCTGATGAGATCGAGACGGCCTGGCAGCGGCTACACGAGGGCGACGTGCAGTACCGGTTCGTGATTGATCTGGAGTCGTTGGGTAGCAGCTGAAAGTGAGCGCACCGATTCATACCCAGTTCACACCAACCTATCGTTGGTATGTGCTCTTTGTTCTGACGCTGGGTTACATCTTAAATTTTATTGACCGGCAGGTGATGACCATCCTGCTGGAGCCCATCAAGACGGAGTTCGGCGCGACCGACACGCAAATGGGGCTACTCACCGGCCTCGCTTTTGCGCTGTTTTACGCCACGCTTGGGGTGCCGATGGCGCGGCTGGCAGACCGGTGGTCGCGGCGCAATGTGCTGGTGATTTCCATGGTCGTTTGGAGCGGCATGACCGCGCTCTGTGCGACAGCAACGAGCTTCGGGCAACTGGCGCTGTACCGCATTGGGGTCGGCGTGGGGGAGGCCGGCGGTGTGCCACCCTCGCAGTCTTTGCTGGCCGATATCTTCCCTCCCGAGCAACGCTCCCTCGCTCAAGGTGTGTTGGCCTCGGGCACCAATATCGCGGTGTTGGTGGGGCTGTTCGGCGGAGCGCTATTGGCGGATGCCTTTGGTTGGCGCAGTGTTTTTTGGATTTTTGGTCTACCCGGCATAGTTCTGGCGGTGGTGATTCGGCTGACGGTGCGAGAACCCGTGCGGGCGCCTCACGCGGCAACCGATGACGGTTCCTTGTGGGAGGCTATCCGCAAAATCTTGGCGCTACCGGCCTTTCCGGCGATTGCTGTAGGCGTTGGCCTCACGGCGATCGCCGGTTATGGGCTGGGTGTCTGGTCACCGAGCTTCATGATTCGCGTGCACGGCTTATCGCTGGTTGATGCCGGTTTGTACCTGGGACTGATCGGCGTCTTCGGCGGCATTCTCGGCACTTTGCTCAGTGCGATTCTGGTCGACCGGTTGGCGCAGCAGGACGCGCGGTGGCAGTTGCGATTGCCCATGGTGGGTGTGCTGATTTCGATCCCCACCCAGGCCCTCTTTCTGCTGTGGCCTGCGGACCATTTTTGGATGTTGGGGGACAAGGTGTTCCCGGTTGCGCTGGTGTTTATGTTCTTCAGCGCCATCTTTGCGAGCTTCTGGATAGCGCCGAGTTACGCCGCAGTACAAAACCTGGTGCCTGCGCACTGGCGCACACAGGCGGCGGCCATGCTGCTGTTTATTCTGAATCTACTGGGTATGGGACTGGGCCCGCTGGTAGTCGGCTGGTTAAGCGATATCTATTCATCGTTAGGTGACGCGTCGATTCGTTACGCCCTATTGAGCAGCCTGATTTTCTGCGCAGCCGGGGCCTATTGTCTCGCGCAGGCCAGCACGCCTTATGCCCGGGCTGTTGAGAGTAATGCTTCGGCTGTGGCCTGATTCCAGCGGCCAATTCCGCTATCGTTCACCGCCCACTTATTCTGGGACTTTTATCTTTGAACGCACCCGTACCCGAATCTGCCCCTGCTCGCGCTGAGCCAGTCAGCGTTACTGCCGCCAGTGTGGCGAGCACGTTGCAATCTGCCGACGCTCCCAATTCGTCACAGGGTGCGGCGGCAGCAGCCGTCTCATCGATCGCCGCTGAAGCCTCTGGTTCGGCTGGGCCCGCGTTCGCAGATTTGCCGCGCTGGCTCCAGCAGGAGCTGCGCTCTGACCACGCCGGCGAGTTCGGCGCAGTGATGATCTATCACGGAGTGTTGGCGATCTCTCGGGATGAGAGTGCGCGCCAATTTGCCGAGCGGCATCTTGGTACCGAGCAAAAACACCTTCAGCTGATGGAAGAGATCATTCCGCATAACCACCGTACTCGGTTACTGCCACTCTGGCGCGTCATGGGCTGGCTAACGGGCGCCATTCCCGCGCTCTTTGGGCGTCAGGCAGTCTTCGCCACCATTGAGGCGATTGAGACGTTTGTTGATCATCACTATGAACAGCAGATTGTGCGGTTAGATCCACAGGGCGAGTTCGCGCCACTCCGCCAAACGCTGGTCGACTGTCAGGCGGATGAGGTCAGCCACCGCGATGAGGCGGCGAGCTTGGCGTTACCCCAGCGCAATGTGATTTTGCGGCTCTGGTGCGGTGTGGTGGGGTCGGGTTCAGCAGCGGCGGTGGTGGCGGCGAAGCGGATCTGAGCGTTTGAGGCCAAGACGGTTGCCATCGTCAGCCGAGACGCTGTCGGCGACTGCGCTGGAGCGATAAACCGGTCGCAAATCGTTCCGGAGCTGCCACTGATCCTATTGTTTGGTGATCTCGGTCACCCTCGGATCGTTCGGATGCACCCAGTCCTCCCCGATCACCTGCTGCACCGCTAGCTCTGCGGGGATTTTATCCAAGCCGATCATCCGGTCCGCATTTTGGTTCCAGTGGTAGATGCGCGCTTCTTGGTAACTCAGTGGCACGCCCTTGAAGCCAGGTGACTCCATCGAACGCTGGATTTGCGTACCGAACTCCGTGTCCTCGAGCAGGATGTCACAGAGTCGCTCACCATTATTGACGGTCCAGTAGTCAGGCCCCTCTCCGTCGCCCCAATCGGGCGCAATGGTCCAGCACTCTAGCCGGCATTTGTTAATGCCATTGGGCCAAAACAGTAGCGGCGCCAAAACAAACTCGGTGAGCTGTGATACCCAGTTGGGGAAGATCCCATAGGACTGAATACAGGTGCGGGCAATCTCCCCGACCGTGGCAATCTCAGCACGCGCGCCAACATCCCGGGTGGATTCGGCATCCTGTTTTTCGTCGATGCGCGGCGGCGGAGCGACCATACGACCGTGGCCATTGGCGTAGAGCGTATTCACGTTGCGGCGATGGTCGAGTAACGGCGCGACAGTGGTGGGATGGATATTGGGTACGTGGTAAACCTCGGTGTTCGCCTCCATGGCGATCTTCCAGTTGCAGTCGAGGTCAAAGCTGTGTCGGGCTGACAGCCGGCACTGATCGAACTGGAACTCCCGCCACTCATCGGCAATCGGTCCCAGCCAGTCGAGCAGGCTGATTGCATTGGGGTCGAAGTTCACAAAAATAAATTTGCCAAAGGTCTCGCAGCGGATGCCAGCAAGACTGCGGCAGCTGAAGTCGAGGTCTCTGAAGTCTTCTGGGTCTTTGATGGCTTTCAGTTCACCATCGAGCGAGTAGCTCCAGCCGTGGTACTTGCAGGTCAATCTGAGTCGCTTGCCTTTGGGTTCGGTCACAACCGGGGCACCGCGGTGGGAGCAAACGTTATAGAACGCTTTGACCTCACCCTGCTCGGTGTGCACCAGTACCACGGGCTCGCCCGCTTGCTCCCATTTCATGTAACAGCCCGGCTCAGGGATTTCGTCCAGGTGCGCCGCAAACAGCCAGGATTTCTTGAAGATTTCGGTTTGTTCGAGTTCAAAGAAACGCGGGTCGGTGTAGCGCCCCGCGGGGATATCAGGCAGGTGAGGAAAGCCCTCGGGTGGTTCGGTGCGCGCCGCTTCATACTCCATCAGGGCGCGAAGCGTCTGTATTTCCTGCTGTTCCATCTATTTCTGCTCCCTAAGTGACCGCGCTAGGTCTCTTTGCTTGTGCAGCTCAAAAAGTATCTGCGGTTGTTCCGTCGCTTGGGCGGCAGGGCAAGGCGCGTCAGTTGTTCCGTCACTCTTATTACTTATCTCAGACTAACCTGTCTACGTTAGCTATCTTAAGTCACCGAGAGAGGCGGTGATAGCCGTTACGCCAGCCGTATGAGTTCACCTGATGCCGTATCCATCTCGCTATCGCCACAGTGACCCAGCCGCTATGCTGATGCAGCAGCGCAAGAAAAAAGGAGAGAACATGCCACTTTCAACCATGCGCAATTGGGTCTTGGTAGCCCTGGTTGGGTTACCTCTCACGGCCGGACAGGCTGCGGAGCTATCACAAACAGCCTCGGCTCAGGCAGATAATCTACTCCGCGAGTCGATCGCGGGTGTCGAGGGCAAAGAGGTCATCGTCAGCCGCGTCAGCTTTCCGCCCAATACTGAGCTACCTTGGCATTGGCACCCGGGCGAGGAGTTTTTCTATGTCATCGAGGGATCCGTGACGCTCAAGCGGCGCGGGGAGCCCGTTTCGCTCGCCACTCAGGGCGACGCGCAAAAAATTGCTCCGCAAATCATCCACACCGGCAGCACGGGCGAGCAGGGTGCTGAGCTGGTGATTTTCAGGGTGCATGCCAAGGGAGAGCCCGAGCGGTATCTGGTTGATTCAAATGGCTAATGGCGCAACAGAGATGTTAGATGTCACTGACCGTACTGTCGTGATCACTGGCGGTGCGACAGGTATCGGTTTTGGGCTTGCGAGAGCTTTTGGTGCGCGGGGTGCCAATGTGGTGATTGGCGAGCCGCGTCAGGCGCGCCTTGATGAGGCCGTTGCCATGCTTAACGACACCGGTATTAGGGCCCGCGCGATGCCACTGGACGTCACTGACTCCGAGCAGCTGAGCGACTTTACCGAGCAGGCCTTTGCCGCTTTCGGTGAGGTGGCTGTAGTGATCAATAACGCTGGCATCGGGCAGGCGCGAGGCTCGGTCATCGACACACCAGTCGAGGAATTACAGCGGGTGATGGCCGTGAACTTCGAGGGCGTGTGGCGCGGTTGCCAAGCGTTCGGGCGTCGCCTGATTGAGCAAGGCACCCCCGCCAGGCTTTATAACACCGGGTCCGAGAACAGTTTTTTTGTGGCCGTCAGCCACTCTGCGGCCTATGTTGCCAGCAAGCATGCGGTGCTGGGCCTCACGGACTGTTTGCGCGAAGAAATGCCCGACTACATATCAGTGGGCATGATTGCCCCGGGTTTTGTGGGGTCGGAGCTGATACCCGAACCCATGCGGCCCATGGGCATGCCGGTTGACGAGTTCGCGGAAATCATTGCGCCGCAGATATTGGCGGGTGAGCCATACGTGGTCTCCCATGGTTATAACCGTGTGCGGATCGATGAGCGACAAAGTCTGATTCTAGATTCCTACGAACGGTCAGCGCCGCGCGTAGAGGGAGACGAGCGATACGACGTGAAGGTCTTGCTCGAGCCACTGAAGAGCCAGAGTTGAGCAGGGCGCTCACGCTTGGATAAGTTGAGTTGACCGGCCCCCGCTACATGTTGATCAGTGCGCTGGCGTTTGCGCTGATGGCGGCATTGGTCAAAGAAGCCGGGCAGCTGGGCATCCCGCTACTGCAGATCATTTTTGTGCGCGCGCTGATCTCGGTCGTTCTGTCGCTCATTGATATCGCTCGGGCTGGCGTGCATCCGCTGGGGCACCGAAAGGGCCTGTTGTTTGCCAGGGGGCTCTTTGGGTTCCTTGCGCTGACCGGTGTTTTCTATGCGCTGATTCATCTTTCTATGGCACAGGCTACAGTCTTGCAGTACTTGCACCCTGTGTTCACCGCGCTGTTGGCGTTCCTTTTCTTGGCTGAGCGGCCCACGACTGCCACGCTGGCCTGCATTGCACTGAGTCTGTTGGGACTGGCGTGCATCCTGTCGCCTTACTGGATCGCAAGCGATGCCACATCAGCACCACTATGGCCTGTACTCGCAGGGCTGGGCGGTGCCTTTGGCAGCGGCGTGGCGTATACGTTGGTCCGCAAGCTGGTCACTACCGAGCACCCGTCTGTGATCGTGCTCTATTTTCCGCTGGTGTGTGCGCCGGGCACGCTATTCTTGGGTGGCGCAGATTTTGTTTGGCCAACGGCTGCAGGTTGGTGGGTGTTGCTGGGGGTCGGCTGCTTTACCCAGTTGGGCCAACTGGCGCTCACCAAGGCGATGCAACTGGATGCGGCGAGTCGTGTCACCAGTCTGAGTTATGTGCAAATTATCTTTGCTGCGATGTTAGGTTGGTTGGCTTTTGGGGAAATCCCCACTCAGGCCACGCTTCTGGGTGGCGGCCTGATTTTGTTGGGCGCGGTTGTCAGCGCCTGGATGCAGCCCAGAACGACGCAGACCGCATAACGTTTGGCGCTGAAGGCGCTGCAACTCTGCCTTCCATGAAGTGCTCGGGTGGCCGAGTGAATTGTGTTTGATGTGAGCCTAAAAGCGCTTCCGTTACTGCGGCGGATGCTCTATCAGCAAGGTCGGTACGCCGAGAGTGTGGGATTTTGCTGTGCAGACGCGGGTGCCCAGTTTGCGCCCGTCGCGAATATCGGAAATCTCCACGCCTTGCTCACTAAGCCTCGTGTGAGTGGACTCAATATCGTCTGTCTTGAGCGCGAGACCCCATAGCTCATCCTGCTCGGCGGCCTTCTCGGACGCGATGACTTCGATACTCATGGAGCTCGCGCGAAAAAAGAGCTGCGTGCCACCCCATTCGGGAACGTCTTGCTCCAGTGCCAAGCGAATACCCAGCTGCTCGCCGTAGAAGGTTTTTGCAGCCTCCGCGCTCTGGGTTTTCACCACCACGTGATCGACGCCAGCGATGGCGCCTGCCCCATGGGGTGCGGCCTCGGGTAGCGTCGAGCCTGCCTCGTGTTCAATACAGAAAGAGAAGATGCCTCGCGCTGCTGCGGGGTCCCAAAACATGTTGCGCCAGCGGCGCTCGGCGCCGGTTTGTTGATCGACACCATGACCGGGTACCGGGTCTGATGCTTCCAGTCCTTGCGATCTGGCGTGGGAGATAAAGTCGTCGGCACTCCCAGTGCCAAACACCAGCCCACCCAAACAGGGGCCGCGCGTGCTCAGGATGCCGTTAACGATATCCGCCGCCATGCCCTCGCCCTGCGGGGCGAGCAATTCGATATAGGTGTTATCCAATTTGAATAGCGTATTGGCGGTGCCGTAATCGGGGTGGGCACCCCGCCAACTCGGGGCTCGGCCCAAGAGGGTGCTGTAGTCCGCTGTGGCTGATGCCAGTTCCGGAACAGCAATAATGATGTGGTCGATAGAGGTCTGCATGGGCTTTCGTGTCGTTACTCAGAGGTGTTTGAGGGCTCGCTGCCTCATTACAAGCATTCGTTAGCCTAACCGATTTGCGGGGTGGCGTTCTGGAGCGACTTCGTTACTCTCTTATCTTCACTACCGAGCGGATAAGCCAGCGAGATGAATGATCTGATTCTGCAACCAATCCTATTTATGGGCTCGTTGAGCCTCATCATGATGTTACTGATGTACATCACCCGTATACCTGCCGCCAAGGTACTCGAGGCGGAGGGGGTCGATTTACAGAAGCTCTCGCATCCGGCGCAGTTGGGCGGTGTCTTCCCAAGTAAGGTCGAGCGGTTCGCCGATAACTACAACCATCTTTGGGAGCAACCAACACTGTTTTACGCCGTGGTGCTGGTGATTTGGGCGCTGGGCCATACCGATGCGATGCATCTTGCTGCGGCGTGGGCCTACTGTGGCCTCCGCTTGGCGCACTCGATTGTGCAGGTGACGATCAATCATGTGTGGGTGCGCTTCAGCCTCTTCTTTATGAGCTGGATCGCGCTCGCTGTTATGCTGATCAGAGAGATCATCACTGCCGTGGTGGCGGCCTAACACGAGTTAATGGGGAACAGAATGTTAAACATCTGGCGACAATCACTCTGTCTGATACTTGTGCCCGCGCTCTTGAGCTCGGCGCCGGCAAAGGCGGAGCCCTTGGGTGCCGCGGCGTCTGACCCCAATGTGATGGGGTGGATGCAGGGTTTCCCGCCCCCGGATGAGCGCATCATTGGTTACCCTGCCAGCGATTACTTCAGCTTCCCCAAGCTACGCTGGACCTTCTGCCACTTCAGAGAAATCCAGGCAACGAAGCGTGTTGGACGGGGAGTGGGCCCCGTCTCCCCGTTCTCCGAAGCGCTGGATCCGGCGATTGATGACGTGACGTTTATGCCAATTGGCAGTGATGAGGAGATGACCTGGAAAGCCTCCCTCGATGCGAATTACACCGATGGGATGCTGATCCTCCACCGCGGCCAGATTGTTTACGAGTACTACTCCGGTTGCCTTGATCGAGAGGGTCGTCATGGCGCCATGTCGGTCACTAAATCTTTCGTTGGGACGGTTTCAGAGATATTAATCGCCGAGGGCGAGCTGGACGAATCCAAACTGGTCAGCGATTACGTGCCGGAACTCACGTCCTCGGCCTTTGGCAACGCGACGGTTCGTGAAGTGATGGATATGACCACGGGGCTTGATTACAACGAGAACTATGCCGACCCAGAGTCAGACATTTGGCTCTACGCGGCGGCCGGTGACCCGACGCCCAAGCCTGAGTCCTACACAGGCCCGCGCAATTTCTTTGAGTTTCTGCAGGGTGTTGAGCCTGAAGGCACCCATGGCGAAGCCTTTATCTATAAATCCATCAACACAGACGCGCTCGCATGGGTGATTGCTCGCGCCACGGGTAAAGACTTTATTGAGCATCTCTCTGAGCGCATCTGGAAGCCGCTGGGTATGGAGCAGGAGGCGGACATGATGATCGACAGCCTCGGTACACCGTTCTCAGCGGGCGGGCTGAACCTGTCACTGCGAGATGCCGCACGGTTTGGCCAAACACTGCTGCAGCAGGGTGTCTGGCAGGGCGAGCAGGTGATCCCCGTAGCGGCGGTCCAGTCGATCAGCGGGGGTGGTGATCCGGCCAAATTTGCCGGTGCGGGTTACACCACGCTGCCCGGTGGCAGCTATCGCAGTCAGTGGTGGGTGTTACACAACGAGAATGGCGCCTACAGCGCGCGGGGCATTCACGGGCAGGCGATCTACATCGATCCTGCAGCTGAGATGGTGATTGCCCGGTTTGCGACCTTTCCCATTTCATTTAACGCGGCGATTGATCCGACGTCACTGCCCGCCTATCAGGCGGTCGCGGATTATTTGGTCAAGAAGTCGAAATAGGCCTTTGAGGCCTCTCCTGTGTCAATGAGTGTCCATGGCGAGCTATCTGCAGAGCGCCGTGATTTTAGATGTTCTATCTAACTGCCCGCGTTGAGCATTGCTGACCTAGCTCGGCGGGTATCAAGATGGGTTGGCAGGTGCCTTGGTCAAGATCAGCCACAGCTGACCAATAATGATGAATAGTGACCCCGCCGAGAGAAGAAATGGGTCGATATAGAGCTGCTCGTTAAAGGCGAACTCGCCCTTCGAAATCTTCACCCAGCCCATGAAGTTCTGGTTGACCGCCACCACGGCGCCCATGAAGCCCATAACCGAGGCGGCATATCGCGATATCCAGTGCTTGGAGAAAGGCAAGACCATGATCACGCCAAGTAGCAAGATCACAGTTCTCTGCACGCGGCAGTAGGGGCAGATATACACGGTACCCGCAAATTCCATACCCCACGCACCGGCGCCGATGATGATAGCGATGAGGCCTAGTGCACGTTGATGGCGCTGCCAGAATGCGAGTTCTAGGAATCCCATTTGCTTATCCTTCTACAGAACCATCTTGTAATAGCGATCTGTGGCGGGCGGCGGCTTCCAATACCTTGGAAGCTGCCCGTTCCGCTCATGAGGACTCTATGCTGCCTCTTGTTCCTCAGGCGCTTGATCGCTCTGCGCGTTGTTGGCTTTCTCAAGCTGGGACTCCAGCTCTTTAATTTTTAGTTCTAGTTGGCTGTTTTCAGACCGTGCCTGACTCAGTGACTTTTGCAGTTTATCGGCGGCTGTTGTCTTTTCGGCCAGCTTCTTCTTTGATGCGTCAAGGTTCTTCCGCAGTCGCTGCGGATCAAATTTTTTGAGTTAGGCCAGTTCGGCGCGCTCGGCGGAAAGATCTTTTTGTAAAGCCTTAAGACGGCTTTTCGCCACCGCGACTTCTTCTTTCATGTTCTCTGACCGGTTATGAAGCTCCCGGTTACGCTGCTCGAGCGCTTGCGTGTCACTAGTTTTACCCGACATGTCCTTGATGGTCGCCAACTGGGTAGAGATAGTTTTTTCCAACTCAGCTACCTTGGCTTCAACTGCCGTTTTATCCTGCGTCAACTCGGCAATAACGGTGTCCTTTTCGTCGAGTTTTTGTTGGTACTCATCGCGGAGTTGAGTCTCGAGTTCGATGAGTTTTTCCAGTTTGTTCAGTGAAAGTGTATCGCTCATTAACCTGTCTAATTCCTTGTGTTTAAATTTCAATGAGTGCCAATTCAGCCCAAAATGCGGCCGAGATGTCTGTTTTGTTCTGCACCCATGCGGACTGCACAAGCCCTGACTGCAGAATTACCGCTACCACCTCTCAACGCGTGCCTGCTTCGCGGGGCATTGGCGCGAATCGATATAAGTGGTGGGCCCACCAGGACTTGAACCTGGGACCAATCGATTATGAGTCGACTGCTCTAACCAACTGAGCTATGGGCCCTGTGAGGGCGCGTAGTCTAGCAGAACCCGGGCCTAGTGAGAGGGGCGCTCAGTCGTCTAAATCGGCCGCACTGTGTCTCTCTGGGAGACGTTTCGCCTCGTCTCCCCAGACGCGATTGACGCGCTGGCCGCGTTTAACGGCTGGCCGTTCTTGCACCGCCTTGGTCCAACGTTGCACGTTTTTATAGGAGTCGACGTCGAGAAACTCACCAGATTCGTACAGCATGCCCATGGCAAGTGCGCCGTACCAAGGATGGATCGTAATGTCGGCAATGGTGTACTCATCACCACACATAAATTCCCGCTCGGCCAGATTACGGTCCAGCACATCCAGCTGGCGCTTCACCTCCATTGTGAAGCGATTGATCGGGTACTCGAGCCGCTCAGGTGCATAAGCATAAAAATGCCCGAAGCCGCCGCCGAGAAAGGGCGCACTGCCCATCTGCCAGAACACCCACGACAGGCATTCAGCACGCGCGCTCAAATCAGTGGGTAAAAACTGCCCATGCTTCTCGGCCAAATACATCACGATGGCTGCTGACTCGAACACCCGAGTGGGTGTGGGTGTGCTGTGGTCCACCAGCGCCGGGATCTTGGAGTTGGGGTTGGCACCCACAAAACCGCTGGAGAACTGGTCGCCCTCCATGATATTCACCAGCCAGGCATCGTATTCAGCCTCGCTGATACCGAGCGCCAGTAATTCTTCCAGCATCACCGTGACCTTCACACCATTGGGTGTGGCGAGGGAGTAAAGCTGCAACGGATGCTCACCAACTGGCAGATCCTTGTCGTGCGTCGCGCCCGCAATAGGCCGGTTGATCTTGGAGAAGCGGTTCTCTTCGTTCTGATCCCACTGCCAGACTTTTGGCGGGGTGTAAGTCGGTGATTCTTTCATCGTGTAATCATCGTATTCATCTGGGGTAGGGTAGAGCTCGTCCTCGGACACGGGAGTAATGCTCAGCTGCGCGGTGGTAGACCGTGGACCATGGTCAAAAACTTAAGTTCAGTGCCTGCTCGGCGGTGCTCACTCAGCGCCTGATAATCCGGGTCGTTATACCAGGCCACGGCCTGCGCCTCAGACGGGAAAGTGAACATCACCATGCGCCCTTTGCGCGGGTCGCTCCCCTCGAACGTCACCGTGTTGTCATCGTAAGTGAAGAAAGAGCCCTCGTGGCGCTTTAAGATAGGGAAGAAACCTTTCTCATACTCTCGGTATTTATCGGCATCGTGCACGATGAAGTTGGCGACGACATAAACGGGAACGTCAGACATATTAAATCTCCTTAAAGTGCGGCGTGCCAGGCCGCAATCGCCTGACCAATTTCTTGTGGGGAGTCTTCTTGCAAAAAGTGCAGGCCTTTTACGGTGACCTCAAGCTGGTTCGGCCAGCTACGGCAGAACTTGCGTTGCTTGCCCACCAGAATCGAGCCCGGGTCGGCATTCACAAACAATTTGGGGATATCGGAGCCCGCCATAAAGGCGCCATAGGCTTTTACCAGTTCGACCATGTGTGCGGGCTCACCTTCGATGGGGATCTGCCGCGGCCAGTTGAGTGTTGGTTGCCGATTATCGGGCGTGTCGAACGGCGCGCGGTAGGCTGCCATTTCTTCTTCGCTAAGATCTCTGATCACCGAGCTAGGCAGGACCGCTTCAACAAACATATTGCGTTCCAGCACCAGATCCTCGCCTTTAGGAGAGCGAAATCCTTGAAAAATACCCCGGGCACTCTCTGGCCAGTCATCCCAGGTCATGGGCATAACAATGGCCTCCATGTAGGCGATGCCTTTCACTGACTCCGGGTTGAGCCGCGCCCAGTGAAAGCCGAGCCCGCTACCCCAATCGTGAATAACCAGCGTCACATTTTGGTTCGCACCGATTTCTTGAAGCAGGCCGTCGAGATACTCGTATGCGACCTCAAAGCTGTAGCGGTCTGCGCCTTCACTGGCGGGTAACTTTTCTGAATCCCCCTGCCCAATGAGGTCGGGCGCGATCACTCGCCCGCACCCTTCCAGCTCGGGAATGATGTTGCGCCACAAATAGGAGGACGTTGGGTTGCCGTGTAGTAGCACGATGGGGTCGCCGCTACCTGCCTCAAGATAGGCGATGCGCTTTCCGTTCACGTCGGCAAACTGCTGGGCGGTAGGCATGTCAGGTCTCACTTTTATCTTGACCAACGAATCGCAGGATAACTATTGGCATTCACAGTGCCATAAAAGCATCCGGCTAGCTACTCGCCTCCCACTCTAGGCGGCTCAGAGCTTTGCAAGCTCAATAGGGTTGGCACGGGCGCAGATGCCCCCGAAACTGACTCAGTTCGTTAACGCCAGCATGTACTCCGCTACCAGCTGGCGCATGGGCTCAGACAGGTGATCCTGCGGGGGCATGCTTGGGAAGTCGGGCCGTTTCTTTT
>CBFHIW010000036.1:0-27837 GCA_965656065.1 Luminiphilus sp.
CATCGCCTTCCACCTCGATCAGTGTGTTACCGATCATGTGCTGGTTCGAGGCGTGATCGCGCAGCGCCGAGATCGCAAACACGATAAACGTCGGCGCATCGCCATTCATGAACCCGTATTCGCAGTAGGCGTCCTCCCAGAACACCGACAGCAGCGAATCAGCGTCGAGGCGATCCAAGCCCCGCATATAGCGGCACGACAGTTCGTAGATGGCCTGTTTATCCAGCAAAGTTTGTATGGCTTGATCCATGTTTATCGCCCTGCGGTGTTCAAGATGGTGAGCCGCATCCTGTGCCACATCCGTTGCAGGATCAACTCCTGCATCCGTTAGTAAAAGGGTCACGTGCGCCTGTTGTGGCGTTGACCCTGCGCACACCAACTGCCTTGTCGGCGAGGCGTCTGCTCCGCATACTCAGGGTATGCGAACAAAAACAACAAATGCGGCACACTAAAACAATGGCCAAATCAGACTCCAAGCCCGGCGAGGCGCGCGCTCAAGGCGGCACCATCGCCCAGATACTCGCCTCCGATGCCAAGCCCGCACCCGCGCCGCTGACCGCCGAGGCCTATGAATTTCTGGGCGATGCCGACCTGCCCGCCAGCCGCTATACCTGTCCCGACTTTTTCCGCCAGGAAATGAGCGCCATGTGGTCGCGCACCTGGCAATGGGCGTGTCGAGAAGAGCACATCCCAAGTGTCGGTGACCATTACGTCTACGATACCGGTCCTTACTCCGTGATCGTTACCCGAGTGACGGAAGGCGAGATCAAAGCTTTTATCAACAGCTGTACTCACCGCGGCACGCGACTGCTGGGTGAAGAAGGCCCCGGCTTTGGGCAATCGTTTAACTGCCCCTTCCATGGCTGGTCGTGGCACCTCGATGGTGCGTTGAAAGATGTGCCGGGCCGCTGGGACTTCCCCCACGTTTGCGAGACCACGCATTCCCTGCAAGAAGCGGCCTGCGAATCCTGGCAGGGGTTTGTGTTTATCAATCTAGACCCCAATGCCTCACCACTCCGCGAGCAGCTGGACGTGCTACCTGAGCACTTCGCACACTTTCCCCTTGAGGGCAGGCGCATCCGTCTCCATGTGCAAAAAGTATTGCCTGCCAACTGGAAAGCCGCGCAGGAAGCGTTCATGGAGGCGTATCACAACTTCACCACCCACGACTCACCGACGGGGGCCAACACCCAATACGACATTTTTGGGCCCCATGTGAGTCGCTTCATTCACAACATCGGCCACTACTTCCCAGAATCCCTGTCCGACTACCCCGGCGATAAATGGCGCGAGCCACCGTTGACCGAGCAAGAATTACTGGCAGGGCTGCCGGTGACCCAGCGCACGCTCGAAGACGGTGAAACGGCGCGAGCGGTCGGCGCACAGCTGTTGCGTGACGAAATGGGCGCGCAACTGAATGTCGATTTCTCCGACGTGTCTGACAGCGAAATGCTCGATTCGATCGAGTACCACCTGTTTCCCAATGCCTTTTTCTTCCCTGGCACGCTGATTTCGATGGCGTATCGGTTTAGGCCCATCGGCGACGACGTCGACAGCTGCCTGTTTGAGATTCTCATGCTGGAGCCGTTACCCGATGGCGCCACGCACCCGGACCCCCCTGAACCCGTGCGGTTATCGGTGCAGCAGTCCTACACCGAGGTCGAGGAGCTCGCCTGGCTGGGGGCGGTTTATGATCAGGACACGGGCAATCTGCAGTTGCAGCAGCAAGGGCTCAAAGCGACTCGCAAGGGCATCACGCTGGGGAATTATCAGGAGGCGCGCATCCGACGATTCCACCTGACTTTGGACGAGTATCTGCAGCGGTAACACGGGTCCCACTGCCTCACCAACGGCTTAGCAACCCGTCAACGATGCCTGAGTTATATCTTGCAGGCGTCTGTTTTATATCAGTTTATTGCGCGGCTATAGCCCGCCAGTCCGTCATTCCAACCAGCTCACCGCTCACCCAGCCACCTGCCTGATTCCATCAGTTATGACGCAGCATCGATGCACCATCATTGGCTAGCCCCGCGGCTGCAGGCGCATATGTTCGTGAATATCAGATTCACTAGCACGGCCACCCCGGCGCTCCCAAGGGTGGGCTCTCGGCCGGTTCCCCCGTACACTGCCCTTTCACATAACTTTCGATACATCACACCGCACTTAGGTGTTGGGAGCCTCGCATTATGAAACTCGGTTTTCTTCTTGGTTACTCTGGCAAGCACATCCATATGCCTATCGAGCTGATCCAGCAGGCAGAGTCCATGGGTTACGACTCGGTCTGGACCGCCGAGGCTTATGGTAACGACGCCGTCACGTCGGCGGCCTATGTATTGGCTCAGACCAGCAAGATCCGGGTGGGCACCGCCATCATGCAGATGCCCGCTCGAACACCGGCCATGTGCGCCATGACCGCGATGTCCCTCGATCAGCTCTCGGGCGGCCGTTTCATTGTCGGGCTCGGTGCCTCGGGCCCACAGGTCGTTGAAGGCTGGCACGGTGTGCCCTACGGCAAGCCCGTGACGCGCACCAAGGAGTACATCCAGATCATGCGCAAGATCTTCGAGCGCGAAGGCCCGGTGGAGTTCGACGGCGAGATTTACCAGATGCCGAATCAATCTGAAGGCACGACCGGTCTTGGCAAGCCTCTGAAATCGATTCTCGCTGCAACCGATATTGCTATCTACACCGCTTCTATCACCCCCGCCGGCCTGCGCTGTGCCGGTGAGGTCGCCGATGGCGTGTTCCCTGTATGGATGGATCCGAACAAGTACGACGTACTGGGCGAGTCGATCGAGCAGGGCTTTGAGAAAGCCGGCAACGGCAAAAGCCTTAAGGATTTCGACATCGCACCCTTTGTCACCGTGGCGATGAATGATGACCTCGACGCCGCCTACGATGCCCTGCGCCCCTGGCTGGCGCTCTACATCGGCGGCATGGGCGCCAAGAACAAGAACTTCTATCACGAGTACGCAACGCGCCTTGGCTACGGCGACGCCGCGAACCAGATTCAGGAGCTCTATCTGAGCGGCAAGAAGCCCGAAGCCGAAGCGCTGGTGCCCAACGAGCTGCTCGACGAAGTCTCACTCATTGGGCCACGCGAGCGCATCATCGAGCGACTCGGTCCCTGGAAAGAGGCAGGCAAGCGCGGCGAAGTCGGCAGCATGCTCCTGGGCGTGCAGGACCCAGTGGTGCTCGAGCTCCTCGCCAACGAAATGCTCTAAGGCTTGAGCGCCCCGCCCATGCAGATTAACGGTGCCTGCCTTTGTGGCGACATTACTTGGAAAGCGACCATTGACCCCGCTATGGTCGGCGTCTGTCACTGCACAGATTGCCAGACCGTGGGCGGCTCGGCGTTTCAGTTTACGACCCGGGTCGCCCGCGAAGACTTTGATCTCACGAGCGGTGAATTAACGGCTTACGCCAAAGTCGCCGAGAGCGGCAACCCACGAGCTATGAGCTTTTGCGGCCGCTGCGCCACCATGATCCACACCGGCAATACCGACGACACGGGGCTACTCTCTCTTAGGCTTGGCGGTTGCGAGCAAAAGCACGAGTTGACCCCGCAATTCCAGATCTGGTGCCAGTCATCCATGGATTGGGTGGAGGTTGAAGGCGGGGTCAAACTGCCGGACCAGGGTGGTATCAACGCCCGCTAGTTCGCGATCTCTGCGCCCTCGGGGGGCAGTTCTGATTCGAAAATCTGATACACCTCAGGCACTCCTTGGGTGCGGTCGCCCTTGGGCGAGACGCCCATGTACTTTCGATAGCAGCGGCTGAAATGCGTTGTTGATACAAATCCGCACATTGACGTGATCTCCACAATCGAACGGGACGTTTGCTTCAGCAGCCGTCTGGCGCGGTCAAGGCGCAACTTCAGGTAGTAGCGCGAGGGCGTGCTGTGTAAGTGCTTGAGAAACAGCCGCTCCAACTGTCGCCGCGAAAGATGCACGTAATCGGCTAAATCTTGCAGCGGCAGCGGCTCCTCAAGGTTGGCCTCCATCAGCTGCAGCACTTCCTTAAGCTTGGGCTGCACTTCGACTTTGCGTGACCACATCGGGATCACCTGCATCTCGGCATCACTGCGGTGGCGCTCGCACACCAGCATATCTGCCACACCATCAACCAGTGATTGCGGGTGACGCTTGGCAAGCATCGCCAGCATCATGTGCAAGGGCACTGTACCCCCACTGGAGGTCAGTCGATCCCGGTCAATGGTGTACAGATGCGAATTGAAGTCGATGCCGGGGAACTGCTCGGTCAACAGCGTCAAACAATCCCAGTGCGCACTGCACTCATAGCCATTAAGCAGGCCCGCGCTCGCCAACGCATAAGAACCGGTACATAGAGCACCCATCTGGGCCCCCCGCTGCGCTTGCTTACGTAACCAGCTGAGGTCCACCTTGGTCACGCTCTGTTCGACATCGATGCCACCCACCACAATGACCAGATCGAGTTCAATCTCGTCCGTCAGGGTGTGATCAAGCTTGACGCGCACACCGTCACTGGAAACCTGCTCCTCCCCTCCGGCACCGATCAGGCACCAGCGATAGAGTTCGGTATCAGAGAGCGAATTGGCGACGCGGAGCGGATCGATGGCGCTGGACAGCGACACCAGCGTGAACTGATCCATCAGCAGGAAGCCTACCCGCTGTGTGGTCTGTTGCTTGATGCTACCGATCGTATCCACGCTATGAGTCTCACGCTTGCCCAATGCCAGACTGCGAAAGGGTTCGCAAATCAGGCCGATGTCGCATCATTCTGGCGCAAGATCAGCGCAAAAGCGACATTGCCGACCTAATTACGACACCTTTTGCACCGTGCATCGTGATCGACAGCGTCGCAACGCATACACCCCCGGCCGTCGATTCTGTTTGGGTGGTTCGTCGGATTGCCCTCGCTGCCCCAGAGTCGCAGAGATGAACCACCGGACTGCTATTGCATCGAAAATCAAATCATCCGAGACTGACGTGATCGATTCATAACCTGACATCGGATAACCAACTATGCACGCGTATAAGCTCATCTGCGGTTTACTCTGCTGGCTCATCGCCCTACCCGCCTGGTCCAGCTACGCCATCTACATCGGCAAAAACCTCACCGCAGATGGCAGCGTCATGATCGGTGGCTCGGGCGACGAGGTCTCGAGCCACTGGCTCGAAGTGGTGCCCGCCGCGACTCACGCCAAGGATGCGACGATCACTGTGGGTGTCACCGACGCGGCTTTTATGCCGGGCGAGTTCACGGAGATTCCGCAGGCGGCGAAGACCTACCGCTACCTGACCATGAATTACTCCGAGTACGAGGGCTTCCCGCCGCCGCTTACCAATGGTGGATTGAATGAGCACAACGTGGCGGGACGGGATGTCTGGTCACCCTCGCGACCGGAGCTAGTTGCCATGACGCCCAACCCACAAACGGGGCCGCAATACAGCGACCTATCGCGCATCGCCATGGAACGGGCCCGCACTGCACGAGAGGCGGTTGAAATTATTGGAGAGCTGATTAACGAATACGGCTACTCCACCTATGGCGGCAACTCGCATATGTTCGCGGACGAAAACGAAGGCTGGGTACTACTGAACTTCGCCGGCGGTCAGGGGCTGTGGATCGCCGAACGTCTGGGCCCCGATGACATCCGCATGTCCTACCCCGGTTACATTCGCGAGATCCCGCTCGACTACGCAGAACACCCTGACTTTATGGGCTCACCCAACTTTATCGAGTTTGCGATCGAACAAGGCTGGTTTGATCCGGCGCAAAACGAAGCCTTCAACGTCACGTCGGTCTACGGCGTCGATGAGGAACGTTACCCCCGCAGCGCGATGGAGGCTGAACTTCGTGCGGCGACACCCATCGACCTGCGCTCGATGATGCAGGCGGTAAGAGACCCGCGCATCTCGAAAGACTCGACTGGATACGGACAGGTCGCGGCACTCAAGCGGAACAGCCGCCCGGAGATGAATCTGCTGTGGATTGCCCCCACCGGTTCCGTCACGGCGCCGTTTATCCCCTACCGGATTGGTGTGCAGCGCATCGCACCCCAATTCGGCAAGCACCGTTACCTGACCAAGGGCGAAGACGCGGGTTTCATTACCGAAGACTGGCAGATCCAGGAGGCAACCGAATTTGCGGGCAGGACCTTCAAGCGGCTGATGTACTTTACCTGTGACCACCCCGAAAAGTTCCTGCCCGAGGTGAACGAAGCACTGGTTGCTTTCGAAGACGGCTTGATTCTGGAGCAGGCGACGGTCGTAGAGACTGCCGAGGCGCTGTTTGATGCCGGCAAAGATGACCTGGCGCTTCGCTATCTCACGGAGTACAGCGCCACCCGGGGTGAATCGGCACTGAAACTGGGTAACGCCTTACGCGGTAGCATCGAGGCAAGAACCCGGCTGCTCTATGGCTACCGGGAGCCAACAGGTGACGTGGTGAGCCGGCTGAGCTATGACCGTGTCGATTGCCTGCCCGCCCAATAAAAAACGGGTGCCGTAGCCCCCTTCTCGATTTAGCTACGGACCCGCTCGTTGTCGGGGTCGAGCAGCGCCCGATAACCCACCGACACGATCTTCGCGGGGAAGAAGCATCCGAAGTACTCCATCAGCACCGAGTCGCCCTCTTTGGCGCGATCCGCGGGCAGATAACCCATGGCGATGTTCTGGCCAAGCGACGGACCAAAGGCCACGCTGGTGGTGTAAGAGCGACGCCCGTGGGAGTCGATAATGACTTCCTTTGACTCGGGATCGAGGAGTGGCCAGTGGCCGACGGGGTAGCGCACCACGCCCTTGTCGTCGGTCGTGTCTTCCAGCACGAATGTGCAGAGATAAGCCGCCTGCTCGGGCAACTCGCGCTGCGCGACATAAGCGTCTTTGCCGTGGAAGTCCGCGGCCTTGACCTTAGGTCGTGACAGGCCCGCCTCGTAGAGGTTGTAGTCGATCTCGAGGTCGTCGTTCTGCAACCGCAGGCTCTTCTCCAAGCGTCGGCTGTTGGCGTAGGTTTCGATACCCACTGGCGTCACGCCCAGCTCGAACAAGGCGTCCCACAGCTTGAGGCCCTCGCTGAAGGGGAAGTACAGCTCCCAGCCCTGCTCGCCAACATAGGAGATACGGAAGGCCCAGATCGTGGTGCCCTGCACGTTGATCTCTTTGGCGGTGGCATAGGGGAAGTTCTCATGCGAGACACTATCGGGATCGTCCATGAGCTTCTGGATCGTAGCCCGTGCTTCAGGGCCCCACAGACCCAGTGTCGCGATCTGTTCCGTCTGGTCAACGAACTCCACCTGCGTGAGGCCCATCTTGTCGACCATGCGCTTCATCCACACGTAGTCACGGTGGCCCGTGTCACCGCCGCAAATCACGCGGAAGCTGTCCTCGGACAAACGCACAATGGTGAGGTCCGAATGGATACCACCGACACTGTCGAGGAAGTGGGTGTACACACCCTTGCCAACCGGCGTGTCGGTACCGACCTTGGCCACTGAACAGAACTCGAGCAATGCCTCAGCCTCGGCACCCACCACATCGAAGATGGCAAAGTGCGACAGGTTGATCATGCCGACGCCGTCGCTCAGCGCGAGGTGCTCGGCGTTGGAGACTTCCCAGAAGTGGCGGTTGTCCCACTCGGCTTCACGGGTCGGTACCTGATCACTGTACTTGGCCAGCAGCGTGTCTTCGTTGGCCGCGTAGCCATAAGCACGTTCCCAGCCCGCCACTTCCATGAAGTAGCCGCCCAGCGCGACTTCACGCTCATAGAAGGGGCTCACTCGGAGCTGGCGCGACGTCGCGTAGGGCTCCCGCGGGTGCACCGCCGGGGTGTAGATCTTCTGCGCAATCTCATAACTGCGATTGCGGATGAACTCATCCGTCAACTGAATCGGGTAGTGCCGCGCAGGATCGATACCGTGGGGATCCATCTCGGTGCGGCCGTGGGTCATCCAGTCGGCCAGCAGCTTGCCGGCACCAGGGCCATCTTTCACCCACACCGCTTCACACAACCACAGATCTTTCACTTGTGCCGACTGACCAATAATCGAGCCACCGTCGGTGGTCACAGAGAGCAGACCATTAAAAGAACGACGCTCCTCCCAGGGGAGTTCCGCCAATACCGGCGTCAGCTCCACCGAGCGCTCAAACGCCTCGATCACCTGATCCAGCGTGAGGTCATTCATCGAGGGTGACATGCGCGCGTCTTCCGGCTCTGAAATATCCGCTGCCTCAACAATGCGCGGCTCGAAGGGCTCGTAATAGCCCCACTCGAGCAGACCACCCTCGGGGGTGGTCGGGTCACCGGTGTCACGCACGTAGGCCGAGTTACCCTGATCGCGGAACAAGGGATACACAATGTCTTCCCCCGTGCCTTCCAACGCATCCCAGGGTCCGAAGAACAGCAGCGGGTGCTCGACGGGCATCAGCGGCAGTTTGACGTTGGCCGTCTCGGAGACCAGCGAACCCCAGATGCCCACACAGAGCACTACGTGGTCGGCCATGATGGTGCCCTTGGCTGTCTTCACGCCCACGGCGCGGCCGTCTTCAACGATGATTTCTTCGGCGGGCGTATAGGGGAAGGCCTGCAGCTTGCCCGCAGCGACCGCCTCATCCACCAGATCGCCAGCGACTTTCTGTGAGCGCGGCGTGACTAGACCCGCATCCGGGTCCCACATCGCGCATTCGATGGTGTCTTCCTCGAGGAGCGGGAAGCGCTCTTTGGCTTCGGCTGCCGTGATCATGCGTGCGTTGGTACCGAAGGCTTTACCGGAAGCGACCTTGCGCAGCAGTTCCTGCACCTGAGCGTCATCGCCCTTGCGCGCGACTTCCATACCGCCGATCTCAATGAAGTTGCCACGGGACTTGTAGAACTCGCGACTGTAGGTGCTCGTGAAAACGTTCAGCTTGTCGTGGCTGGTCATGTAGCAGAAGTCAGAGGCGTGCGAGGTCGAGCCGATGTCGGTGGGGATGGCGGACTTCTCGAGACCGACGATGTCATCCCAGCCGTTTTGCACCAGATGATGTGCCACCGAGGCACCCACGATGCCGCCCTGACCAATAATCACCACACGCGCTTTTTCGGGTAACGCTGCCATACGAGTCTCCTGCACTCCGTACCGGTGATGGGTGCTTCATCTCGCCTGAAGGCGCTGAAAAAACCCAATTTTTCGACAATGTAGACCTGCTCAGGAAGTCCCCGGCAAGGTTTATTTATTGGTGCGCATTTGGCGCTTTTCGCGTCAAAAACGCTGTCTCAAATCCGACACCCGAATGACCAAAAGCGTCACCCGAAATGACCTCCCAAAACTACAGCGATTGCAGGGCGTTATGCACGTCCTCACTCAGCAAATCGGGGGTTTCGGAGGCGATCTGGCGCAGCGTTTTCTGCATCTCAGAGGTCCAAAACTGGCGCATATGCGCACCGATTTGGCCGGGTATGTCGTCACGGGTAGGCATGCTGTGCGCGATCTGATTCGCCATCTTGATCAGGTGCTGCTGCTTGTAGTCTCCCGAGGTACTCATGCACGCTGCTCCGAGCTCGGGCGGATCTCGACCGCCGTCACCTTGTACTCGGGGCAGTTCGTGGCCCAATCCGAGTTGTCGGTGGTGATCACGTTGGTGCCGCTCACGGGGTGGTGGAACGTGGTATACACCACGCCCGCAGGAATGTCGTCGCTGATGCGCGCGCGCATGCGGGTCTGCCCCGCCCGGCTGGCGATCTCGATCCAGTCGCCATCCTTCACGCCCCGCGCCTCGGCGTCGGCCTCGTGAATATCGAGCACGTCTTCGGCGTGCCAGACCACGTTTTCGGTGCGGCGGGTCTGCGCGCCCACGTTGTACTGGCTCAAAATGCGGCCAGTGGTGAGCAGCAGCGGGAACTTGCGGGTCGAACGCTCGTCGGTCGGTACATAGGGCGTGGTCATGAACTGCCCTTCGCCGCGCACAAAGGCGTCCTTGTGCATGATGGGCGTGCCCGTCGGCGCCTGCTCGTTACAGGGCCACTGCACGCTGCCCAGTTTGTCGAGCAGATCAAAGGACACGCCGGCAAAGGTCGGCGTCAGCTGCGCAATCTCGTCCATGATCTCGGAGGCGCTCCCATAGGGCATGGGGTAACCCATGGCCTCACTCAGGGCGCAGGTGGCCTCCCACTCCGAGAGGCCCGTGCGCGAGGTCATCACCGGGCGCACCCGGTTAATGCGCCGCTCGGCATTGGTAAAGGTGCCGTCCTTCTCCAGGAACGAGGTGCCTGGCAGAAATACATGCGCAAAGTGCGAGGTCTCGTTGAGAAAGAGATCCTGCACGATCACGCATTCCATGGCCCGCAGCGCCTCGGCCACGTGGTTAGTGTTGGGGTCTGACTGGGCGATGTCCTCACCCTGAATGTAGATACCCTTAAACTCACCCGAGACCGCGGAGTCGAGCATGTTCGGGATGCGCATGCCGGGGTCTTCGCGAAGCGTCACGCCCCACACGCTGGAGAACTGCTCGCGCACGGTGTCATCAGACACGTGGCGGTATCCCACAAACTCATGGGGGAAAGAGCCCATGTCGCAGGAGCCCTGCACGTTGTTCTGGCCGCGGAGCGGGTTCACACCCACCCCAAGACGGCCGATATTGCCTGTGGCCATCGCCAGGTTAGCCATGGCCATCACCATGGTCGAGCCCTGAGAGTGCTCGGTCACACCAAGACCGTAATAGATCGCGCCGTTACCCGCGGTGGCGAAGGCCCGCGCCGCGGCACGCAGCGACTCAGCGTCCACACCGGTGATTTCGGCCAATGCTTCGGGGCTGTTCTCGGGCAGGCTGATGAAATCGAGCCAGGCTTTAAAAGAGGTCTTGTTGCAGCGCTCGTAGACAAAGTCGTCATCCATGAGCCCTTCGGTGGCCACCACGTGCGAGATCGCGTTGAGCACTGCCACGTTGGTGCCGGGCATCAGCTGCAGATGGTGTTCCGCCTGGATGTGCGGCGAGCGCACCAGATCGATCGAGCGTGGATCGATCACGATCAAATCTGCACCCTCGCGCAGCCGACGCTTCATGCGCGAGCCGAATACGGGGTGCGCGTCGGTCGGGTTGGCGCCGATCACCATGATGGCGTCGGATTGCTCGACTGACGCGAAATCTTGCGTACCGGCACTGGTGCCAAAGGTTTGCTTGAGGCCGTAACCCGTGGGCGAGTGGCATACCCGCGCGCAGGTATCGATATTGTTGGTGCCAAAGGCGGCGCGGACCATTTTTTGCACTACGTAGACTTCTTCGTTGGTGCACCGTGAGGAGGTGATGCCACCGATGGCATCGACGCCATACTTTGACTTGATCGCATTGAGGCGGTCAGCGGCAAAGCTGATCGCCTCGTCCCACTCCACCGGGCGCCACTCGTCTTCGATGCTGTCGCGAATCAAAGGCGTGGTAACGCGGTCTTGGTGCTGGGCATAACCCCAGGCAAAACGGCCCTTCACGCAGGAGTGGCCTTCGTTCGCCCCGCCCTGCTTGTCGGGAACCATGCGCACGACTTCGTCGCCGCGCAGCTCGGCGGTAAACGAGCAGCCCACGCCGCAATAGGCGCAGGTGGTTTTCACCTTGCGGCTTGGCACGCCGAGATCAATGACGCTTTTCTCTTGTAGCGTGGCCGTCGGGCAGGCCTGCACGCAGGCGCCGCAAGACACGCATTCGCTGTCGAGGAAGGGCTGCTGCTCACTCGGTGACACCTCAGAGCCAAAGCCGCGCCCGGCGATGGTCAGCGCGAAGGTGCCCTGCACTTCGGAGCAGGCGCGCACGCACCGGCTGCAGACAATGCACTTGCTGGCATCAAAGGTGAAATAGGGGTTCGATTCGTCTTTGCCCTTGAGCAGGTGGTTTTCCCCTTCCATCCCGTAGCGCACATCCCTGAGGCCTACGGCACCGGCCATGTCCTGCAATTCGCAGTCGCCATTGGCGGGGCATGTCAGGCAGTCGAGGGGATGATCGGAGATGTAGAGCTCCATCACGCCTTTGCGCAGTTTGTCGAGCCGCGGCGTTTGCGTGTGCACCGACATGCCTTCCGCACACGGGGTGGTGCAAGAGGCGGGTGTACCGGGGCGGCCCTCAATCTCGACCAGGCAAAGCCGGCAGGAACCAAAGGCATTGAGGTTATCGGTGGCGCAAAGCTTTGGGATGTTGGCGCCGACCATGGCGGCTGCGCGCATCACCGAGGTGCCCTCGGGCACGCTCACCGGCATGCCGTCGATGTGCACCGTGACCATCACATCCGACTCGGCCCCGGGCGTGCCGAGATCCTGTGAGTAATCCACCTGCGCCGGATCAAACTGCTGGACCATATTCATCGTTTTACCCTCACCCCGTGGCAATCACGGGAGACGCAAAATCTTCCGGGAACGTATTCAGCGCACTGAGCACCGGGTTTGGCGTGAGCCCACCCATGGCGCAAAGCGATCCCTGTGTCATCACATCGCAAAGATCGCGCAGCAACTCGGTGTTGGCTTCCACATCCTTGCCCGCGCGAATCTTGTCGATGGTCTCCACGCCCCGCACCGCACCAATACGACAGGGGGTGCACTTGCCGCAGGATTCTTCAACGCAGAAATCCATGGCAAAGCGCGCTTGTTCGGCCATATTAACGGAGTCGTCAAAGAGCACCACGCCGCCGTGGCCAATCATGCCGCCGGCTTCAATTAGCGCCTCGTACTCCATGGCGACATCGAGTTTATCGGGGCTCAAATACGCGCCCAGCGGGCCGCCGATCTGCACCGCGCGTAGCGGCCGGCCTGATCGGGTGCCGCCGCCAAAATCTTCAATCAGCTCTTTTGCGCTGATACCAAATGCCGTTTCCACAATACCGCCGCGGGCAATGTTGCCGGCCAACTGAAACACCTGCGTACCCAGAGACCGGTTCTGACCCAGCGCCGCGTAAGCCTCGGCGCCACGGGCCAAAATGGAGGGCACGCTGGCGATAGTCAGCACGTTATTGATCACCGTGGGCGTGCCAAACAAACCTTTGATCGCCGGTAGCGGTGGTTTGGCGCGCACCATGCCGCGGCGGCCTTCGAGGCTCTCAAGCATCGCGGTTTCTTCGCCGCACACATACGACCCCGCGCCGACGCGAATCTCGACGTCAAAGCAAAGATCCGAACCCAAGATGTTGTTGCCCAACCAACCCTGCTCGCGGGCGATCCAGATCGCCGACTGCAGCGTGGCGATAGCATCGGGGTACTCCGAGCGCAGATACACAAAACCGCGGTCTGCACCCACGGCGTGCGCGGCGATGGTCATACCCTCAAGCAAGCAGAAGGGGTCGCCTTCCATGAGCATGCGGTCGGCAAACGTGCCGCTGTCGCCTTCGTCGGCGTTCACGCAAATGTATTTGTGTGCAGGCGCGTTTTGGGATTCGCCCGCGTGGGGGGCCGGCGGCTGATCCGCCACCGTGCGCCACTTAATGCCCGCCGGGAAGCCCGCGCCACCGCGGCCGCGCAAGCCTGAATCAGTCACTGCCTGCACCACATCACCGCCACTCATGGCGAGCGCGCTTTTGAGGCCAGTCAGGCCACCGTGGGCCACGTAGTCTTCAGGGTCGACCGGGTCGGTGATGCCCACCCGTTCGTAAATCCAACGGTTCTGGCGCGCGAGGTAATCAAATTCTTCGACGACGCCGATAAAGTTATCCGCCTGCTCGTCGGGCAAGCCGGCCTCTATTTGTCCTGCCGTCACGTTCGCCCAACCCACTCGGGGACCATGGCGCTCATCGGCACGCTCAACCAAAGGTTCCATCCACAGCATGCCGCGGCTGCCGTTGCGAATCACCGTTTCACCGCGCGCCTCGAGGGCGTTGGCAACGTCATCGGCACCCATGGAGCGGGCGGCGGCATCGCGCGGTACAAACCAAATGCTCATGCACCCTCTCCCGTGGCCCGCGCGAGAGTGACAGCTGCCTTGAGGCGCGCTACGTCTGCACAGCCCATTAATTCGCCATCCACTAAAGCGGCGGGACCCAACGCGCAGTTACCCAAACAAAAAATGGGCTCATCGATACCCGTGAGCGCGGCCAGATCGGCGTCACCGCCGCAGGCTGCCGCCCACTCGGCTTTCAATTCTCGGCCACCCACCGCCTGACAGGCCTCGGCGGCGCACAGGCGCACCGGCACCGCTGGGGGTGGGGTATCGCGCAGATCGGCATAAAAGGTGAACACACCGTGCACGTCGGCACGGGAAACGTTGCAGGCCTCGGCAATCATCGCCACGGCGTCGCCAGGCACATAACCAAAGTGCGCCTGTACGGCTTGCAGGCACAGCAACACCGGACCGGGCTCGCTCGCCACAATCGGGGCGATCAGTGCCTCGGCCGTATCAGCCTGCCATTCTGGATAACGTGCGTTGCTCATTGCGCGACGCGATCTCCCCCAGCATACACATTCAGGCGGTCTTCTCGCGTGAAACCCACCAGCACCAGTCCTTGGGCGCGGGCTAAGTCCACTGCCAGCGTGGTCGGCCCCGATACGGCAACGATCCCCGCCATGCACGCTCTGAGCGCCTTGGCGACGATCTCGTAAGAGACCCGTCCACTGACCACCAACACGTGGTCGGTGAGTGGGTATTCCTCACTGAGGAATGCACTCCCGATCACTTTATCTACCGCATTATGGCGTCCTACATCCTCGCGTACCACCTGCAAACTGCCGCCCGGGGCGATGATCGCCGCGGCGTGCAGGGAGCCCGTGAGCTCAAACATTTTCTGCTCTTCGCGCATGGCGGCCACCCACGCATGTGCCTCCTGCGGCGTGAGCTGCCAGCCCTCACTCTGCAGGGCAACACGGGGCTTTGGCGTGGCCTCGATCACCTCAGCGCTACAGATACCGCAGGAGCTTGAGGTCAGATAAGCCCGCGCCTTGGGCATCTCCACTGAGGCCGCCACTTCTAGATGTACCGTATCGACTGCTTCTTCTATGCCTTGGGAGCGCGATGCCGCCGCACCCTCGCGCTTGATGGCGGTGACATCCTTGCGCGCGACGAGGTCAGTCTCGCTAGCGAGCCAGCCCACCGCCAGATCTTCATCGTGGCCCGGGGTGCGCATGGTGGTGGCGAGGATGTCGCCGCCCACTGCAATGGACAGCGGTGCCTCGACCACAACGGGATCAAAATCCTCTTTTGATGACGCGCCGGAGGCCGTAACCGCGCTGACGCGCCGCACCGGCCTGGGATCCGTCGCGTGTAACGCCACTAGAAGAGCCCTACGATCTGCCCGTCGACCACGTCGATCTTCTCGCTCGCGGGCGCCTTGGGCAGACCGGGCATGGTCATCACATCACCACAGATAGCGACCACAAAACCCGCACCCACAGAGAGCCGGATTTCGCGAATATCCATCACGTGGCCATCAGGCGCGCCCTTCAATGCGGGATCAGTAGAGAAAGAATACGGCGTCTTGGCAATACACACCGGCAAGTGGCCATAGCCGCCGTCGGTGAGTTCCTTCAAACGGTCGCGGACCTTGGTGCTCGCCGTGATTTCGCTCGCGTGGTAGACCTTGGTGGCCACCGCCTCGAGCTTCTCCCACAGCGAGAGCTCACCGGGATACACAAACGAGTTATGTGGCGTGTTGGCCGGCGTGGTGTCGGCATCACAGATCTCAGCCACCATGTGCGCGAGATCCGTCGCGCCGGCACCACCGTTGGCCCAATGACTGGAGAGCGCCACCTGCACACCCAGCGCCTTGCAGTGCTCCATGACCAACTCAACCTCAGCGTCGGTGTCTGCCACGAACTGGTTAATCGAGACCACCGCGGGCACACCGTAGTTTTCGCGTAGGTTATTGATGTGACGATTCAAGTTGGCGAGACCCGCGCGCAGTGCGGGCAGGTTCTCTTCGCTCAGATTCTCACGCGCCACGCCGCCGTGGAACTTAAGCGCGCGAATGGTCGCCACCAACACCGCAGCCGAGGGACGGATGCCCGCCGAGCGGCACTTGATGTCGATGAACTTCTCGGCACCCAAGTCAGCACCAAAGCCAGCCTCAGTGACCACGTAATCTGCTAAGCGCAGGCCCGCCATGGTCGCGATCACGCTGTTACAGCCGTGGGCGATGTTGGCGAAGGGGCCGCCATGGACAAAAGACGGTGTGCCTTCGAGGGTTTGCACCAGGTTGGGTGACAGCGCGTCTTTCAAAATGGCCGTCAACGCGCCTTCTGCTTTCAGGTCAGCAGCCGTAACCGGCTCACGCTCGCGGGTGTAACCCACCACGATGCGGCCCAAACGCTTTTTGAGATCATCGAGGTCGGTGGCCAGGCAGAAGATCGCCATGATCTCCGAGGCGACAACAATATCGAAGCCATCCTGGCGGGGGTAACCATTGCCCGGGCCACCCAGGGAGACTGTGATGTCACGCAGCGCGCGATCGTTCATGTCGAGCACGCGCTTCCACGTCACGCGGCGCACATCAATGCCGAGTTCGTTACCGTGATGAATATGATTGTCCAGCAATGCTGAGAGCAGGTTGTTGGCCACACCAATGGCGTGCAGGTCACCGTTGAAGTGCAGGTTAATGTCTTCCATGGGAATCACCTGCGCGTAGCCACCGCCTGCGGCACCACCCTTCATGCCGAACACCGGGCCCAGCGAAGGCTCGCGCAAACAAATCGCAACGTTCTTGCCGATGTGCTTCAGTGCGTCACCGAGGCCTACTGTGGTGGTGGTCTTGCCCTCACCCGCAGGCGTTGGGCTGACCGCCGTCACTAGAATCATGCGCGCGTTGTCGCGCACCGGTCGCTGTAGCAACCAATCCAAATTGACCTTGCCTTTAATCCGGCCGAACGGCTCGAGTGCCTCATCCGGAATGTTGAGCGCCTCGGCGATCTCGGTAATGGGCTTGGGGGTGGCGGCCTGGGCGATTTCAATATCCGATGCCATGGATGATGCTCCGGTAACTGACTAAAGGGTCAGGGAAAAAGGGGCGAGCGAGGGATCAGCGACAACCTCACACTGCACGCCGAGCAGGCACGCGAGGGTGACACGGCGACCCAAAAAGTGGGGCCCGTGCCGGTATCGCTATGGCGCACTAGTCGACTCTGTACAGCGTGACGCATTCGCTGACTCTCCACTCCGTTTTGAGTGTCTACTTTGAGTAGATTGTTATTGTCGTGCCCGGCTGTTTTTTTGGACGAGAAACCCCGATTTCACGCGGCTCTGCCCGCCTACTCCCGGGCCCGGCGGGCGCCATTATTCGGAGAATTAGCGGGCATGGCAAACCATGAAAAACACCAATTTGGTGCGCATTGGCAAAGTGTCGTTTTTTGACCTCGGGGTGTCGCGTAAAAGCCCTCCCCCATGGCACTTTTTGGCGGTTTTCCGAGTCTTCACCGCGGATGATCTTGTTGAACCGCCCGCGAGGTGTTGACCTTCTCCCCAATGATGGCTGTTACATGGCGTCTTACGCCGCATCGCCCTTCAACGAGCCCGGGTTTTTCTCCATCACTATTTACGACGCAGACGGCTGGATCTATACCGAAGACGGCATCCTCAATGAGTTCAATATGAACCTGAATGAAGATGGCTCCTTTGACGCCTACTTTGGCGAATGTGGCGACGTCGACAACAATCTGCCGACCGTGGATGGCTGGAACTACATCATGCGCATTTACGAGCCCAAGCTGGACGAGCTGCAGGAATTCCGCCTGCCTAAAGTGAAGAAAGTCAGCTAACAGGCCCACTGCTGTGCACGGGCACCGGAATCGGTGCCCGCATTTACTTCCCCTATTTACTCTCTCTACTCTCTACTCTCTACCCTCCGCTCTCTATCTCCAGCGCACTACTCGCTCCTTTCCAACCTTTAACCGTTAAGCCCGTCTCTCTTCGTTAAACCTCCCATCCGCCACTTTTCAGCCTCCGCCCCGTTTTCTCTAATTTTTACTCTCTTCCCTTTACCGCTCCTGTTAGCTCCCACCCACCAAACGCGCCATCCACCTTCCCCTCTCTCCCGCCCACGATGTATCGTCCACCTGCGATCTACCGCCAACACGGCAGATGCCAAAGACAGGAGTCATGACCCAATGAGCTATCAGGCTGTTCCCATTCAAGATCGTGTCGATATCGACAATCTGTTTTCTGCTTATGCCTACACGCTGGATGATGGCGACGCCGACGGCTGGATCGCGCTCTACACGGATGACGGCGTATTCGATGTGCCGGGGCTGAACCGCTTCGAAGGCCCGGAGGGTTTGCGCGCCATCGCCGACATCGTCATCGAGGGCAGCCAGGGCAACTGGCGCCACATGGCCACCAACGTGCTGGTAACACCCGGAGCGAGTGGCGATGAGGTCGCCGTCCGCCTGCGCACCCTGGTCACCGACTGGAACGTCGACCCCGCCGGGACACAATTCAACGACTACACCGGCACGCTCTTGCGTATCAATGGCCATTGGCGCATTAGAGAACTCATCGCGACGCCGACCAAAGTCATCGTTTAACGCCCGCTGGGCGCGTTTTTAGGCGCAACGCGCCCCACCTGAGACGCAAGCCCGATCTTTTTAAGCGACGGCGCATCAGCTAATCTTCACTCCTCGAAAACACCGTGCCGGAGTGCACGACGCAACGCTCAGGGGGCAACACCGTGACACAGAGTTGGGATCTGCTGATTCAAGGCGCCAAGGTATTTGATGGCAGTGGCGCGCTGCCCAGCATTCAGGACGTGGCTGTGCGCAACGGCAAGGTCGCCGCGCGGGGCGATAGCCTCCCCGCCGACGCCGCCGCGCAGGTGGTGGATGGCAGCAACCAGTGGCTGGTGCCCGGCATGCTTGATATCCATACCCACCTCGACCTGGAGGTCGATGTAGAACCGGCTCTTCCTGAAGTCGTGCGCCATGGCACCACCACCGTGCTCGTAGGCAACTGTAGCCTCGGGACCAGCTTTGGTACCCAGCAGTCGGGTGAGCAGGAGCCCATTGTCGATTGCTTCACCCGGGTCGAGAACATCCCCAAAACCGTGTTGCGCAAAGTCGCCGAGAAGATCACCTGGGACAACACCGGGGATTACATGGACCACTTCTCGGACATGCCGCTGGGCCCCAACATCGCTGCGTTCGTACCGCACTCTATGCTGCGCGTGGAAGTCATGGGCCTCGAGGCGAGCGTGAGCCGCAAGCCCACTGAAGCTGAGCTCTGCAAGATGGAGCAACTCCTTGAGGCCGCGATGCAACAGGGCTATATGGGCCTCAGCACCGACGGCCTGCCCTTTCACTACCTGTCGAATGACCCCAACACCGAAAAACGCATCCCTACCCAATTCGCGAGCTTTAAAGAGCTACGCCGGCTGTTAAAAATTGTGCGCAAGTACGACCGGGTCTGGCAGACGACGCCGATTATCGAAAACCGACTGATGGCGCTGTTTTACTTCACGCTCACTAGCGGGCGGCTGTTTGGGAAGCCGCTCAAGACCTCGGCACTGTCTGCGATGGAAATGACCGCGGCACCCAAGACCGCCAAGCTGTTTTTGAATGTGGCGAAGCTCCTCAACACCCGCCTCTTCAAGGGCAAGCTGCACTTTCAGGCGCTGGGCACCAACTTCCGCGTGTGGTCCGACGGCATCGTGAGCCCGCTGTTTGAGGAAATGAAATCCACCGCGCAGCTGATCGCCAAAGAGTACGAAGACCGAGAGGGCCGCATGGCGCTCCTCAATGACCCCGAATGGGTCGAGCTGTATCGCAAGGAGTGGATGCACGGCCGTACCGGCGGCGACTTTGCCAGCTGGAGAACCAAGAAAGGCTTCCCCGACTCGCTGGTGATTCGCGACGGCAGCATGCTGATTTTTGACGGCGCACCGGTAGCTGACTGGGACGGCGAGTCAATGGCTGATGTGATGGCCCGGGTGCAGCGCTACCTCGGTGGTGACAGCAACGCGGCGCGCTCAGACGCCGAGCGCGAGGCCTTCGATCTGTTCCCCAAGGTACTGCGCGACGACGCCGATTTCATGCTCCACATGATGCGCACCTACGACAAGAGCTTCCGCTTTTATGCCGACATCGCCAACAAAGACAATAAAGCCACGCTGGGCTTTTTGCTCGACGAGCACGCCCTACCCGGCTTTAACGACTCCGGCGCGCACATCACCAACATGGCGTTCTTTGATTCCAATCTGATGTCGCTGAAATTGGCCAAGGAGCGGGACGATGCCACCGTGGCGCACATGGTGAAGCGCCTGACCTCCGAGCCCGCCGAGATCTTTGGTCTGGACGTGGGCTCACTGGAGATCGGCGCGCAGGCCGACATGGTGCTGATTAACCCTGACGCGCTCGATGGCTGGCAGCCCGATCAGACCCGCAAGCTTGAGTACCGCGAGATCTTTGGTCACGAGCAGATGGTGAACCGGCCCGAGGGCATTGTGGATTCGGTGTACATCAACGGCGTGATGGCGTGGAAAGATGGCGCTGCACAGGCAGCACTCGGCCAACAGACACTGGGTCGCGCACTGCGGGCCGCCTGATTGCGATGCCCCACTGTCGCGCCCGAGCACCGCGGGACGCTTTGATAATCGTTTAACAGTGCGGTGTGCTACGCATATGTTTTCTTCGAGAGAGACGATTTTGCCCCCGCCCCGCGCCACGTTTGCGCGGGGTGTCTCAAGGATCCGTTCGCCGCGCGGCCTGTGGGTCATTTGCCTCAGTCTTTTCTTAAGCGCCTGCGCATCGGCCCCTAAAGTGACAGAAAAATCGACCAGTCAATTCAACGATCTCGCGCCGGCAGCCTCGCCGCTGGTCGCGCTCGCGACATCCGAACTGAACTCCGGTATTCGGCTACTGGCTGACCCCAGCGAGGCGTTGCAAAGCCGGCTACAACTGGCCGCGCTCGCCACGACTACCCTCGATATCCAGTACTACCTTTGGCAGTCGGATAAGAGCGGGCTGGCACTGACCCACGAAGTGCTATAGGCCGCCGATCGCGGCGTGCGGGTGCGCATACTGCTTGACGATATCCACCACTCCGGTCGCGACAGCGCCTACCAAACACTCGATGCCCACCCCAACGTTGAGGTGCGGCTGTTTAACCCCATGGGTAACCGCGGCGCCGCCAAGCAGGTGAACTACGCATTTAAAAAATCCACCCTCAACTACCGCATGCACAACAAGATTTTCCTCGTGGATGGCGTGGCGGCAGTCTTGGGTGGCCGCAATATCGGGGACGAGTACTTCGGCCAGGACCCGAGCTTTAACTTTCAGGACATGGACGCCATCGCATTAGGTGAAGTGGCCGCTGAGGCCGGCGAGGCCTTCGACCTCTTCTGGAACGCGGAACTCGCTCTCCCCGTCGCGGCGCTAAACGGCGACCCAAAGGAAATGCCCACAGCGTTACAGACCGCGACACTGGCGACAGCGCGCGAGCGCGTCACACCTGCAGGCGAAGAGGACACCGCTGCCGCAACCGAAGCTTGGCTGAGCACGCTCTCCACCGAACTGCTGTGGACCAATGCACGGGTGATTGTTGACCGGCCGGACCGCAACACCGAACAACCCGACTCCGCCTTTATGACACTGCTCCAAGATCCCAGTTTACGACCCGAGCGATCGCTGGTGATACAGACCGCTTATCTGATCCCTAATGGCCCAACGATGGGCAACATCGAAGACATGGGCGCTAAAGGGATGAGCATGAAGATACTCACCAACTCGGCGCAGTCGAATAACCACAACTCGGTGCACGCGTTTTATGTGCCCTACCGCAAGCGACTCATTGAGGCCGGGGTCGACCTCTATGAGGTGCAGAGCAATGGCAGCCTTGCGAGTTATCTTGATCGTGTGGGTGAGGATGGCCGCGCCGGCTTGCACACCAAATCCATGGCGTTTGATGAGCGCGTGTCGATCATTGGCTCTTACAACATGGACCCCCGCTCGCGGGTGTGGAACTCGGAGATCGCACTCGTCGTAGACGACGCAGGCTTTGCAGCAGAGGTACTAGCGGAAATGGCGCGGGACTTCACGCCCGATGCCGCGTGGCGCTTGTCACTCGATGACAGCGGCAAGCTGCTTTGGTCGGGTGAGGTAGAAGGCGAGCCCGCTCAGTTCAGCAAAGACCCGGGTACATCGTGGTGGACGCGCTTTGTCTGGGGCGTGATGCGGGTCTTCCCCCTGGAGAACGAGCTCTAAGCGCGCTCCACAAGACAATCCACAAAACAATCCGTCACAAAACCGTCGGGCACAAAAAAGCGGGGGCCAACATCACCCCCGCTCACGGCTTCTAATCCCCCAGGATTATTCGTACGAGAGCTCGGTGGCTTTGCCAGAGAACACTCGATGTACGTAAAGAGTGTAACCCAATATGGCCGGTAATGTGACGATGGCGCCCCAAAAGATGAATTGCAGGGATTCCGTGGCCGCTGCGGCCTCCCACAAGGTCATGCGACCGATCACAATATCGGGGTAGATGCTGTACGCCAGGCCAATTGCGGCCATCAGGCAAATCACCATCAGCGCCACAAAAATAAACCAGCCGTAGCCCGCGTGCAGCACCTTGGGGCGGCGGAGCATCCAATCCATCCCCAAAATCGCCAGTGCGCAGCTCATAGGGATGGGCAGCAGACCAATCGCATCGGGTAGCTTGAACCAGCGGTTTGCGATGTCCTCGCTCACCAACGGGGTGGCGATCGACACCAGCAACAGCGCGAACGCCATGGGCGGTAACGCCAGTCGGCACCAGTGCGCGGCTTTATCAAACAGCTCGTCTTCGGTCTTGATCAACAGCCACGCGCCACCCAGCATGATGTACAGCGCCGGCAATGTGAGTGAGATGAGAACAGAAAACGCCACGCTCACCGCGTCACCGGTCAGACCCGTGATATAGGCACCCAGCATCCAGCCCTGGGCCATCGAGGCCATGAGTGAACCGAGGGCAAACAGCTTGTTCCACATGGGCTGGCGGTGGTCCGCTGACTTCACGCGAAAGTCGAACGCCGCGCCTCTCAAAATGAGCCCCACCAGCATCACGGTGACAGGAATATAGAGCGCGGTGAGAATGATACCGTGGGCCTTGGGAAAGGCGATCAAGAGCACCCCGACCCCCATCACGATCCAGGTCTCGTTGGCATCCCAGAAGGGGCCGATCGAGGCGATCATCACGTCTTTCTCGGCGTCGTTGCCAAACGGCAGCAGCATGCCCACGCCCAGATCAAAGCCGTCGAGAATCACATAGAGCAGTAGCGACAGACCCATCGCTGACACAAAGAAGAGCGGCAGCGCTTCACTCACGCGGCGGTCCCCACCAAAGGCGTACCCAGCGGGTTGGAGTCTTCTTCAAGCGACTTGGCCGGCTTCACCGCCATAATCCGCAGCGCCTTCATGTAGGCAATCATCAGCGCAATATAGAGGCCCACATAGCCAAACAGCGTGCCCGCAAGCGTTGCGGAAGGGTGCTGCGCGACCACCTCGGTCGTGGAGACCAGACCCTGCACAATCCACGGCTGGCGGCCGATCTCGGTCACGTACCATCCCGCCACGCTGGCGACCCAGCCCGAGAAGGTCATGAGCGATACCGAACGCAGCGCCAGGCTACTCAGCTTGTCTCGCCTAAACAGTTGCCACGCGCCCCACCACGACACCAATAGCATCAGTGTGCCCACACCAGTCATCACGCGGAAGGACCAGAACACCGGCCCCACCGGGGGGTGCTCCTCAAAATCGTTGAGCCCCTTCACCTCGCCCTCAGGGTCGTGGGTCAAAATCACACTTGCCGCATAGGGGATCTTGATCGCAAAGCGGGTCTCGCGCGCCTCTTCATCGGGGATGCCGATGATGGTGAAGCCAGCGCCCTTCTCGGTCTCCCAGACCGCCTCCATCGCCGCCACCTTGGCAGGCTGGTGTTCAAGGGTGTTCAGGCCGTGTAAGTCGCCCGCCAAAATCTGCAGCGGGATCACCAATGCCGCAGTGTAGATGCCTGACTTCAGCACCATCTTGGTCGCGGGGCCATCTACGCCTTTACGCATTCGGTAGGCACACACACCGGCCACCAAGAACGCCGAGGTCAACAGACTCGCCAGCATCATGTGGGTAAAACGGTAGGGAAACGACGGGTTGAAGATAATTGCCGACCAGCTCTCGGCAAAGAACTGCCCCTCTTCGATCGTGTAACCAGCGGGCGTATGCATCCAGGAGTTGAGCGCGAGAATCCAAAACGCTGACAGCGAAGTGCCAAAGGCCACGAGGAAAGTGGAAATCAAATGGGTGCGGTTGGACACGCGCTGCTTACCAAAAAGCATGATGCCGAGGAACGAGGCCTCCAGGAAGAACGCGGTGAGCACCTCGTAACCCAGCAACGGGCCCGCGATATTGCCGGTGCGCTCCATAAAGCCCGGCCAGTTGGTGCCGAACTGAAAGCTCATGGTGATGCCCGACACAACGCCCAAGGCGAAGGTCAGCGCATACACCTTGACCCAAAAGTTATAGGCGTGCTCCCAGTACATGTTGCCGGTCTGGGTGTAGCGCACGCGGAAGAACAGCAAAAACCACCCCAGCCCGATCGTAATGGTCGGGAACAGGATGTGAAACGTGATGTTCGCTGCAAATTGGATGCGCGAGAGTACAAACGGATCGAGTTCCATAGGGCACCTATTTCAATGGCCGCGAAATATACGGAACTTGGGCCCCTAACGACGACTATTCGGCATGGTTTTTTGTCATGCGCCACATTCGTGAGATTTATGGGCTTTTGTTGGGGGATTCATGGTGGTTTTGCTAGGGGGACCGGCCCCTGCCCTGGTCCTTGGGCCGCAATGGCTCGTAAGTAGGGGCATTCAGCCTATTTACCCGCCCAACGCTCACCCGGAGCCCCAAAACCCCATGCGTTTATTTCGGACCCTGAGTGTAGTGTTGCTGCTGGCCGGGTGCGCCAGTGGCAGCGGGCAGGCCCAAAACGACCAAACCACCCATACACCTATCACCCAAACCACCGACAGGGAGTGGCCCGTGAGCGCGCACTACGACGGCAAACGCTTTTACAACACCAGTGGTGCCGACAAGGGCGCGGGGGATATCAGCACCTTCTTGTGGCAGAACCTTTGGAACAAAGAAAAGTGGCCCAAGAGCATCGAGAACCCGCCCGCCGACCCCATCGTGGAGCGGGTAACCGAAGGCATCCGCGCCACCTACATTAACCATGCCACGGTGCTGGTGCAGGTGGCGGGCCTGAATATCCTCACCGACCCGGTGTGGTCTAAGCGCGTGAGCCCGGTCACCTTTGCCGGGCCCAAGCGGGTGCGCGATCCGGGCATCCCGATCGAGGCGCTACCCGAGATCGACCTGATTCTGGTGAGCCACAACCACTACGACCACCTCGACACCGCGAGCCTCAAAACACTGCGCCAACAATAAGAGAAAGAACCGGTGATCGTCTCAGGGCTGGGTAACGCCAAGCTCCTCAGAAAACAGGGCTACCAAAACGCTTTAGAGCTCGACTGGGGCGAGCACACCCAAGTGGGCCCCGCCACCGTGCACTTTGTAGAATGCCATCACCGCTCGGGGCGCGGTGCCTTTGACCAAATGAAAACCCTGTGGGGCTCCTTTGTAGTCGAGACCCCCGAGGGGGCGATCTACTTTGCCGGCGACACCGGCTACTCGCCCCACTTTAAAGCCCAGGGCGAGCAGCACGGGCCCTTTGCACTGAGCCTGTTACCCATTGGCGCCTACGAACCCCGATGGTTTAGAAAGATATCCACCTCAACCCCAGCGATGCGGTGCAGGCGCACCTGGACCTCAATAGCCAGCAAAGCCTTGGCATTCACTTTGGGGTGTTTCAGCTTACCTGGGAGGCGATCGACTCCCCCATTACGGACCTTGAGGCCGCGTTGGATAAACAGGGGCTGCCGAGGGAGACGTTTTGGGTTTTGGAGCCGGGTGGAAATGACGAAATCAGCCCGCCGCGAGAAACATGAGGCCAGAAGACTCGTGGCTGGAAGCAGCAAGGACTGGGGTCCACCAGTTGCAAATTCGGATCCGCGCCGATTGGCGGCAAAATCGCCAAAAGACGCGCAGAGCTGATGTAACGCAGGCAGGCGCTGGTTACTGATAAAACCCCGGTGCCTTTTGCTGCGAGGCAAACAGGCTCGCATCGTGCTGCAACCAGAAGTCGGCGCCCGTCATCGCGACCAGCGCTTCGACCTTGTCCATGGACTGCAGCGAGCGCTCAGCATCCACATTGAACAGGGGCACTACCCTATTCGCCCGGCTGAACTGAAAGTGGTACAGATCGCCCGAGAGCACCACAGGGCCGGTTTCGGCTAGATCCACAAACAGCACCTGATGCCCGGGCGTGTGGCCGTCTGCCGCAATGAGCTGCACCGTGCCGTCACCAAATACATCGTGGTCGCCAGCCAGCACCTGTGTGGGTCGCTCTCTAATCGATACCAGTAGCTCGGGCTGCACGGCGGGTACGCTCATATTGCCCTCGGCATGGGCGGCGTCGTAGTCGCCCTGCCGCACCAGCCAGGTGCCGCTGGTGACCTCATTCGACGCCCCCACGTGGTCCCAATGGATATGCGAGAACGCCACGTATTCGAGGCTGCTCATGTCAAAACCCAGTCCCATACGATCCATTTGCGAGGCTAGGGTTTCATCAAGCCTGTTAGAGAGGCCATCGGGGCGCACTACCCAGCCCTCGGCCTCGGCCAGTTCAGAAGGGAGCCCCGCATCCCACAGCAGTTGGCCGTTGGGGTGGTCCACCACGTAACAGGGCGCCGAGAGATCCCGCACGTCGGTGTCGGTGTCTTTCAAGTTAAAAGCCTCGACCGAGGCGAGCCTGATGCGACCGCAGTCGAACACATACAGCTTGGGGCCTGCGGCGTCGCCGCTCCCAGCGATTGGTGCTTCAACTGCGGTGTCGGACTGTTGCTGGCAGGCGATGAGCCCCATGCTCAAAGTCAGTATGAGTAACCGCTTTATGATTTGCCTCGGTATTACGGTGCCGTGATTGATGTCACCACTCTGTCGTAAAACAGATCAAAAGCATAGGCATATTCCACGTCCTCTTTGATGTTCCATCCGGTAAAAACCGCCACCAAATCCAACTCGGGCACGATCAACGGAAACTGCCCGCCCCACCCCCAGCCACCGTACATTTTCGGGCCAGCATCCGTTTTGTGCCGGTAAATCCACCACTGATAGCCGTAACCCCAGCCATCCGGGTCGTTAGCACTCACGGGCACCCAAGCTGTTGCAGAACGACGAACCCATTCCTGGGGTACCACTTGTTCCTCGCCCCATTTGCCTTCGCGCAAAAACAGGAGTGCGAACCTCGCCAGATCGTGGGCGGTGAGGAACAGCCCTCCGCCAGCGTTGATATAACCCTCTGGCGCTGCGTTCCAAAAGTAGTCAGTGATGCCAATCGGCCCAAATAAATGCCGCTCCGCATACTCGTTCGTCGGCACGCCGGTGGCTGTCGTCAGTATCTCGGACAACGCCTGACTCGAAGTGCTGTTGTAATCGAAGAGTGTGCCCTGTTCCACGGACATCTCTTTCTCTAGCAGATAAGCCACCCAATCATCCCTAGACTCAACCGCCGTAGCATCGTTTTCCTGGCTTAAGTATGAGATGTCTTCCTCCCAATCGATGCCCGCGGTCATCTTCAGCACATTCTCAAGCGTCACTTGTCTGACCGCAGGGTCCGCGAATTTGCGATGCGGCAGCAGCTCGCCTAGCGTGGCGTCAGTGCCCGGCAACTCGCCTCGGGAGATAGCGATGCCGATCAGCGCAGACATCACGCTCTTCGAAACAGACTGCAGACTATGTAGATCTGTCTCCTCGTGGAAGGGATAGGTCCGTGCATTGAAGTAATCCCAGGGCGGCGGGCTCGGGTACACGAGACCAGCATGCCGGGCCTCATAATCCCACTG
>CBFHIW010000037.1:0-27698 GCA_965656065.1 Luminiphilus sp.
TTAACCGAGTAGAGCCCGTGGGGGACAACCCCTTCGCTCAGAAAGTGTTACCCATGTCCTCGGAATAAACTGTTACCCATGTGCCAAGAAAGCACCGAGCGGAGATGGCGCGGAATGCAGGAGTCGAACCTGCGACCTTCGGTTTCGTAGACCGACGCTCTATCCAGCTGAGCTAATTCCGCGCAAAACCAACAAGGCAGTGCCTCGCCGGGGCGCGTAGTATACACGCTTGGCAAGGCCTCGCCAGCGCCGGAGGGGGTCATTAAGGCTCCCCATACAGACCGTGAAGCCATGCAGCAGGCAGCCATCGGCGATACAGGTCACGAGGTCAATTGAGGACAATGCAGATTCTGGTCGATGCCGATGCGTGCCCCGTGGTGATTCGCGACATTCTGTATCGCGCGGCACAAAAGCGCGGCATCAAATTGACGCTATTCGCTAACCAGTCCTTTCAGATTCCGGCCTCTCCCCTGATCAGCCTGTATCAGGTCGCCAAGGGCCCCGACATGGCGGATCATGAAATCGCCGCCCGAGTGGTTGAGGGGGATCTTGTGATCACAGCCGATATCCCGCTCGCGAGCGAGGTGCTCGAAAAGGGCGCCCTTGTGATCACACCGCGGGGGGAGCGCTACACCGAAAACAATATTCGCCAGCGTCTACAAATGCGCGACTTCATGGAGACCATGCGCGCCTCTGGCGAGCATACCGGTGGCCCGCCGCCGCTCAATCAGACCGACCGCAAGGCGTTCGCCGATCAATTGGATCGACTGCTGAGCCGGGCGCTCAAGTCGGGCTAAATTCACACTCAGATATCCACCCACTCGATGATCTCGGCCTCTAGCTGATCGAGATCGGCGGCGGTCTCGCTGATCGTTCTGCCCGCGACGGCCATGCGGGCATTGGCGGTCGACTCCGGGTCCCCAGTGATCAGAGGGTGCCACCGTGGCAGCGACTTCCCCTCCGTGAGGCGTCGATAGGCGCAGCTCCTCGGCATCCACGCCAGCTCGGCATGACTCATGCGGCGCACGTCGAGGCAGTCCTCAACTTCCTCAAGACGGGTTGCGTAACGTTTGCACTGACCCGTCTCATCATCGAGTAATTGGCAGGCCACCCGGGTGTAGAACACATCAGCGGTCTCGTCGTTGACCAGCTTGTGGAGACAGCACTGCCCGCAGCCATCGCACAGTGACTCCCACTCGGCATCGGTCATGGCGTCGAGTGACTTGGTTTCCCAAAAAGGTTTGGCGGACATATGGGTCTCCCGGTGATGCCCGTATCACGAGGGTTGGCTTTGCGACTCGCACAGTGGCCGCCGGATAGCGGATAATCTACCTGAGTTTACAGGAGTCACCGGTTATGGATCTCGGTATTAAAGGACGCACTGCGCTGGTATGCGCTTCCTCAAAGGGTTTGGGAAGAGGGTGCGCCGAAGCGCTCGCCGCGGAGGGTGTCGATCTTGTTTTAAATGCGCGGGGCAGTGAGGCACTGGAGGCGACCGCAGCCTCCATACGGGACGCCTACGGTGTCGCGGTGACGACGATCGCTGCGGATATTACGAGTGAGGCCGGTCAGATAGCGGTGCTCGCGGCAGCGCGAGATGTCGATATTCTGGTGACCAATGCAGGTGGACCGCCGCCCGGTATGTGGACCGACTGGGACCGCGATGATTTTATTGCCGCCTTTGATGCCAACCTGTTGGCCCCCATCGCACTGATCAAGGCGTTGCTGCCGGGCATGATGGCGCGCGGCTGGGGCCGTATCGTCAACATCACCAGCGTGGCGGTTAAGGCGCCGATACCGGTGCTTGGACTCTCCAATACCGCACGTTCCGGTCTAACGGGTTACGTGGCAGGGGTGTCACGCCAGGTCGCGGGCAGTGGCGTCACGATCAATAACCTCCTGCCCGGGCTACACGACACCGACCGGCTGGCAATGCTTGATCAAGTCGACGCGGCGGCGCAGGGTATTACTGAGGCCGAGGCCCGGAAGGTGCGCACCGCCACCGTACCCGCGGGCCGTTTCGGTACCGCGGAGGAATTTGGCGCGGCCTGCGCCTGGCTGTGCTCGGACAAGGCAGGCTTTGTGATTGGACAAAACATTTTGCTCGACGGCGGTGCCTTTCCCGGCGCGATGTAGCGTTGCGCCGGGGTCGCGGGCGACGTGGTGCCGCCGGAAGGGTTAGTTCTCTCCTGCGTGACCCCGCCGAATCTTAGCGATTGGCCCCACCCGCCCGCAGTCGCTGGATCAGGCTTGAGGTATCCCAGCGATGACCGCCGAGGTCTTGCACGTCCGCATAGAAGTTATCAACTAATTGGGTGACCGGTACCTCGGCGCCGACTGACTGAGCGGCCTCAATCGCGATGCCCAAATCTTTGCGCATCCAGTCCACCGCGAAACCGAAGTCGAACTCGCCCCTGATCATGGTTTCGGCGCGGTTATTCATCTGCCATGACTGTGCCGCGCCTTGCGCAATGACCTCCATCGCGGCCGTCACATCGAGCCCTGCGCGCTCGGCAAAGTGAATGCCTTCTGACAAGCCTTGCAGCAGCCCCGCGATGCAGATCTGGTTGACCATTTTGGTGAGCTGTCCGGCGCCGACGGGCCCCATGCGCCGAACGCTTTTGGCGTAGCACTCTAGTAGCGGTAGTGCCTCCGTATAGGCGCCCTCGTCGGCACCCACCATCACCGTTAGCACGCCATTCTCTGCGCCGATTTGTCCCCCCTGAGACAGGCGCATCGAGAAACGCCACGCCCGACTGTGAAGCCGATGCGGCCAGCGAGGTCGCGAGGGCCTTTGAGGTGGTGGTGTGATCAATAAGTAGCGCGCCTTCGCGCATTGACGGGAGCGCGCCGTGCTCACCGGTGGTGACTTCGCGCACATCGTCGTCGTTGCCCACACAGAGCATCACAGCGTCTTGATCTTTTGCCGCGGCTGCCGGGGTCGGTGCAACGTGGCCGCCGCACTCACCTTGCCAAGCCTCGGCACGGGCGGTGGTGCGGTTAAATACGGTTACCTCGTGCCCTGCGCGCGTCAGGTGACCGGCCATGGGATACCCCATGGCGCCCAATCCGATGAAAGCTATGCGGTGCGGTGAAGTCATCTGTCGGCGCGTCCTGTCGTAAGAAGAGGGGAACAGCCTAACCCAAGAAGCGTGGGTATCGGATGAGGACAGGATAATGAGCAGTAACAGTCTGGACGTGGTAATCGGTGCTGGAAGCGCAATCGGGCGCGCGTTAATCGAGCGATGGTCCCGCGAGGACACTCACCCAATACTTGCGGTCGCGCGAACGGAAAAGGCTTTGGCGCTGGTTGAGTCGCTCGGCGTGCAGATTCACCAGTGTGACTACAGTGAAGCCGTGCTGGCGGTGCTGGTTGCTCAATTGCAGGAGCAGTCAGTCGATATCAGACGATTGATCATCTGCAATGGCGTCCTAGAAGGGGACGGCTATCGGCCGGAGCGGGCACTCAATCAGCTGAAAACGACTGCGATGGAGCAGGTGTTCGAGGTCAACACGTTTGTGCCAATGCGGGTGCTGGCCTCATTCACATCAATTCTCAAGCGCAGTAGCGCGCCGCGGGTTGCGGTGCTGTCGGCGCGAGTCGGTAGCATCGGCGATAACGGTCTCGGTGGCTGGTACAGCTACCGCGGCAGCAAGGCGGCGCTGAATATGATGCTGCGCTGTGCAGCGTTGGAGATGCGGCGAGTGAACCCTGCCGCCAAGATCATGGCCTACCATCCTGGCACCGTAGATACGCCTTTGTCCCAGCCGTTTCAGGCCAACGTGGCGCCGGAAAAACTGTTCTCACCAGCGCGGGCAGCTGAGGCGCTCGACACAGTGCTGGCAAGCCTTGAGGCAGATGGCGAGCTCTCCTATCTCGACTGGCGGGGCGAGCCGATTCCGTGGTGAGGCGTCTGCCCCTTGGTAACGAGACTATGTCCTGGCACGGGTCTATGTCCTGATGAAGCGTGTCGCTTCGTGTTCCGTGTCACCTTTTGCAATCGCTCTCGCTGTACTTCTGCGTCCATTGCAGTAGTCTGGCTCCGCAGAACGTATTGATAGCTCAAGATCCGATGCCATTGCAGTGGTGTCTGGCATCCAGCGAGCTGTTCAAAAAATGTCAAAGAGAGGGAGATACCTCATGAGAACGTTTTTAATCTCACTGCTCACTGTCTTTGCCTTGACGGCACAGCCCGCTTTGGCTGACGACGTTGACACGGCGGTTGAAAACTTCCGCGGCGCGGGTGCGGGTGATTTCATTGATGACGCCTACGGCTATGCTGTATTCCCGAGCATCGGCAAGGGCGGCATCGGCATCGGCGGTGCCCACGGTAAGGGCGAGGTCTTTCGCGGTGGCAAGAAAGTGGGCAAAACCAAAATGAGCCAGATCACCTACGGTCTGCAGCTGGGTGGCCAGGTGTACAGCCAGATGATTTTCTTCCGCGACGAGCGCGCGTTTGATGATTTCACCTCAGGTAATTTCGAATTTGGCGCTCAGGCCACGGCGGTCGCCCTGACAGCCGGTGCCCAGGCATCGACATCGACCGGTGGGGGCGGCAACACCTCTTTTGGTACCGATGCAGACTCCAGCAAAGTGAATGCCAGTGATAAGCAATACGACGGTCGCAGCGGCATGGCGATCTTCACCATCGCCAAAGGTGGTCTGATGTACGAAGCCACGCTGGGTGGGCAGAAATTCAAATACGAGCCGCTCTAACAGCGGACAGTAGTCAGAGACGAGCCGCCTCCGGGCGGCTTTTTCGTTGGTTCACGAAAGTGACAGGGGCGCATTGGGCCCGAGTGAGCTGCAATCAGGCGCATTCCCAACCTAGCTGGTTTACTACGAGCAGTGAGTCAATTGAGTAGCGCACCCCGGATGTGTCCCGAGGAGCAAGTTTCGCTCAGGATTCCACCACTGAGAAATGAATGTCGACGCTGGGTAGACGTGACAGCAGGGCGTCGCCCATCGCGCTGGCTGTGGTCCAAATGCCGCCGGCTACGGAAAGATCATCTCGCGCGAGGCAGAGACCGGCTTGCGCCAACATACGCGAGGTAGCGCCATAGCCCGGGTCGCGCTGACCCGCCACTTTGACGCGCAGTTGGTCGTCGCCGTCGGTGCCATGCGCCCAAAACTCGAAAAAGCCATTATTACGCGTGGCCTCGTTGGGTCCCTCACCGGGGTCGGGTAAGACTTTTTTCAGTAGTGCCCGGGTTGGTGAGAAAAAGGTGCCCGCCATGACGGCGCCCAGGCCTCCGGCGCTCAACAGTGCCTTGGCGCGGCTCGAGCACAGCTGGGACTCGTCGTAGCGGAAGTCTGCGCCATAGGGCAGGCCCGCCAGGGCGTGGGAGCGCCTGACCACTTTGGTATTGATGGCCGCCATCACAAAGGGGCCGGTCCAGGATTCGAAGTTATCGTCCCAGGCAATCCCCGCCTGATCCGGGACATCCAGTCCCTTCTCCAGACCGGCAGGGTAGAGCGCGTAGGGGTCCATGACTCGCTCTTTGATAACGGGGTCTTTGGAGGCCTGTTCCGCAACGTACATGAGACTTGCGACGGTACCGCCGCTGACGCCCCCGGCAGCGCGGCCCATGCGACCGGTCACATGACTGGCGTAGCGGCCGAAGCGTTCATTGAACTGTTTCTGCAGGAAATAAACCGACAGGTCCGAGGGGATCGAATCGAACCCGCAGCAGTGCACGAGTCGCGCACCACTCGCTTTGGCGATCGGGTCGATCTGCTCGTACACCTCCGCCATCCACTGGGCTTCGCCGGTGAGGTCGCAATAATGTGTGCCCTCGGTCGCGCAAGCTTTAAGAACTGGCGTACCGTATTGCGCATAGGGGCCAACAGTGCTGATCAGCGTGCGGGTCTGTAGTGCCATGGCGCCGAGGCTATCCGGGTCAGCGATGTCGGCGATGAGTATGGGCAGTTCCGGCAGGTTTAACTCGCGCCGCACCTGTTCCAGCTTCTGGGCATTGCGCCCGGCGATGGCCCAGCGCAGGTCTTGATGGTCACTCGCCAAATACTCGGCCACCAGTTTGCCGGTAAAACCCGAGGCGCCGTAGAGCACGATCTCAAACTTTCGATCTGTCATGGTGTCGTCACTGCATCGAAAAACCGGGGCAAGGGTAGCAAGTTCGGTCGACATTCCGGCGCACAGAGGCTGGTACTTCTTTGCACGGCGGCGCTGAGCGCCTACGTTTTACAGATCATATGCGACATATCCCCATGGAGTCGGTGTGATCAACACAGTAAAGTAGTGGACGAATAAAACTCTGCCATGGACGGTGGCAGTCACGGATTCGCTCTGACGGTGCGTTGCACCGATGACGGTCGTGACCTGATCAAGGAGATGAAGATGATTGCGCGATTGCGGCAAGCAGCCTGGCCCATTGGCATTGGTATGGCCGGTATTGCGATGTACGCGTTGCTGCAGGTGACTAAGCCGCAGCCAGCTCCCAGTATTGAGCCGCCCCGGCCCATTCGCGTCGAGGTCGTGCCCGCGATACGAGCGACCACCCGCCCCATGGTAGTGGCCTATGGTGAGGTGCGTCCCGGTGTGCGCACACAGTTGGTGGCGCAGGTGGGTGGCATGATCACGCAGATTGCGCCCGCGTTTATTGAAGGCGGTCAGTTCGACGCCGGCGACGTGTTGCTGACCATCGAAGACACAGACTACCGCGCGGCCGTCGATGAGCAGCAGGCCAGGGTAGCGGCCGCCAAGGTCGACCTTGAGCAGGCTTTGGCTGACGCCGATGTTGCGCGTAAGCAGCTGGCCGGACAGAAGAACCCCTCACCGCTAGCACTCAAAAAACCGCAGGTCGCCCGTGCTGAATCAGCGCTTAAAGCGGCCGAGACGGCGTTGGCTCTGGCGCTGACGAATCTGGAGCGCACCCAAATCAGCCTGCCTTTCGCTGGCCGTGTAGAGAGTCAGTCGGTGGATCTCGGTCAATACGTGAACCCCGGTAAGGCGCTTGGCACGGTGTTCGGTACTGACACGGCGGAGGTCCGCTTGGCGCTCACCATGAATCAACTGACTGCCCTTGGCGTACCGATTGGTTTTGCCGGGGGAGCGATGGGCGGCCTGCCCACCACCCTGTCTGCCATGATAGGCGGCACGCTGCATCAGTGGCAGGGTGTGCTCGCGGGTCTTGATGCTGCCATCGATCCCACTACGCGCACGGTGTATGGCACCGTGAAGATCGATAACCCTTACCAACAAACCCACTCAGTGACCGGTATGCCGCTTGCCGTGGGTCTGTATGTCGATGCCGAAATTCAGGGTCGGCCCATTGTCGATGCGATCCAGATCGCGGCGGAGGGATTACGGGCCGGTGATGAGATTTATGTGATCGATGGCGAGGGTTTGCTGGATGTGCGGCAGGTTGTTGTGATTCACCGCAGTCGCGATAGCGTGCTGTTGTCCGCCGGAGTTGAGGCTGGTGAGCAGGTGATTGTCTCTGCCATCAGAAACCCTGTGCGTGGCATGCGCCTGGAGGCCATGGACAGCAGCGCCATTGCTGATAGCGTAGGTACTGAGACCGTCACCGAAGACAACGAAGCCTGAGCGTTAAGACATGGAAAGTCTGATTCGATGGTGGGTGCGCAATCCGGTTGCCGCCAACCTCTTGATGCTGATTATTGTCACGGCCGGTTGGTTGGGACTGCGCGATATCGAGAAAGAAGCCTTCCCCTCGGTACAGCCGGACATCGTTCAGGTCGAGATTATTTGGCCGGGTGCCTCGCCCAAAGAGTTAGAGCAGCAAGTCATTCAGCGCGTGGAGGAGGCGCTGAAAAATGTCTCCAACGTCTACCGCGTGACGTCAGAGTCCCGGGAGAGTTTTGGCTCTTTGACCATAGAGACCTTCCCTGCTGTTGATCTCAACAGTTTTCTAAACGACGTAAAAAATGCGGTTGATTCGGTAACGGCATTCCCGCGGGATATCGAGAACCCGCGGGTGCGGAGGCTTGAGTGGCGTCAGGAGATGATTCGCGTCGCTCTGGCCGGAGACATTGGTGAGAAGGCGCTCACCCGCTTGGGCAATTCACTTCGTAACGAGTTGGCGGGCCTGCCTTACATTTCACAGGTCGATGTGTTCGGTTCGCGTCGCGAAGAGGTCACGATTGAGCTCTCGGAGCGGGCCCTGCGAACCTACGGGCTCAGCTTTTCCGATGTCGCGACGGCGATTCGTCGCGACTCCATGAACGTTTCGGTGGGCGAGGTACGCACTCAAACAGGTGATGTGCAGCTGCGCGCCGAGAACCTCGCCGACACCCAGACAGATTTTGAGCAGATCGTGATTCGCCAGACCCCGGGTGGGGGTCAGGTTCGGGTGATGGATGTAGCCACCGTCATCGATGGCTTCGAGCAGAACGAGATTCTGGCCACGCTGAATGGCAAGCCCGCCGTACTGCTGCAGGTGAAATCGACCGATGACATGCAGGTCGTGAAGGCCAGCGATGCGGTAACCAGGTGGATAGAGAGAACAAAGCCGACGCTGCCGGTTGGGGTGGAGCTCGAGCTTTGGTCCGATATGGCGGACATTTATGAGAATCGCATGGAGCTGATAGCTGAGTCGTCGATTCTTGGTTTGATGCTCGTGTTTATTGTCTTGATCCTCACGCTCGAGCCAAAGGTTGCACTGTGGGTGACGGTCGGTATTGGCGTCAGTTTTCTCGGTGCCTTTTCCCTGTTGCCCGCCAATGACGTTTCTTTGAATCTTCTGTCGACCTTCGCCTTTCTATTAGTTTTGGGGATTGTGGTTGACGACGCGATTGTGGTGGGAGAGAGCATCCATCACCACGTACATCAACGCGGGCTCTCGGGCGAAGACGCAGCCGTCGCGGGCGCCTTTGCGGTCAGCCGGCCGGTGATTTTTGCGGTGCTGACCACGATGGTAGCGTTCGCGCCATGGCTGTTTCTCTCTGGCGTCACTGCACAATTTACGCGGCAGCTGTCGGTGGTCATTACGTTGGCGCTGGTTTTCTCGTTAATAGAGGCTTTTCTCATATTGCCGAGCCATCTCCGCAACCAGAAGATCTCGACCTCGCAGTCGAAATGGATGGCGCGCCAGCGGCGCATCGCGAACAGTATTATCCGCTTCGCCGAGCAGACTTACCGGCCGTTTTTGGAGCGATGTCTGGCGCGGCGTTACACAACAGCCATGGTGTTTTTCTCCCTATTTTTGTTGTCGCTGGGCCTATTCAGCAGTGGCTGGGTAAAGTTCTTCTTTTCGCCGCAGGTCGAAAACGAAGAGGTTTACATCAACGTGCGTCTGCCGCCGGGCACACCGTATAGCCGCTCCATGGAAGTGCTGGGGCAACTGCAGAAAGCCGAAAAACAATTAGCAGAAGAGGTGAACGCCGAGGCGAAAGCGGGGAGAGGCTCGGGCGAGTTGATTGAAGGATGGTACACCCGCGCCCGACGCGGGGACGTGATTGCCATTGTGCAGCTGGCACCGCCCGATCAACGAGCTCTCAGCGCGCGGGAGACGGCGGAACGATTCTCCGATCTGGTGGGCGATATCCCGGACGCGGATGAAGTGAAAGTCAATTACACCTTGAGCGACAGTGAGGCGAGTATCACCTTCCTGCTGCAGCACGAGGACCTTGATACCCTCAACGCGGCAAGTCGCACGCTACAGGAGCACTTGGCGGGTTACGACAAAGCCTATTTTATTCGCGATGACCAATGGGGCGCCTTGCCTGAGCTGCGTTTCCAGTTACTGCCTGGCGCAGAGCGGTTGGGCATTACGCTGGGTGACGTATCCACCCAGGTTCGCCAAGCATTTTACGGAGAGGAGGTGCAGCGGCTTCCCCGGGAAGACGGCGACGTGAGGGTGATGGTGCGATATCCCGAGGCCGCCCGTGGCTCGCTGGCATCCTTTGAAGATATGCGGATTCGCACCTCAGACGGTCGATTGGTTCCCTTGCTTTCTGTGGCAGACGTCGAGGTAGGGCAGGCTACGCGGCGGATCACGCGGCGCAATGGTGAGCGTGTGGTGACGGTGCGCGCGACGGTTGAACCTGAATCCCTGGGCGAGATCAATCGCGCGGTCAAAGACGGCTACTGTTGGCCATGTATCCTGGACTGCAGGTCTTGAAAGGCGGCTCGCAGGAGGCCGAGGCGGAATTCTTCAGTGAAATCGCGGCGCTCTATACCATCGCGCTGTTTGTCATTTATGCACTTATTGCGGTGGCCTTCCGGTCTTACAGTTTGCCGATCTTGATTATGACGGCGATGCCCTTTGGATTCATGGGCGCGGTGTTCGGTCACCTCATCTTTAATCTTCCAATGGCCATGTTCTCCTACTTCGGCATCGGCGCGGCCATCGGTGTGGTGGTGAACGACAACCTCGTATTGATCGATTACGTGCGACGACTTGAGCGGGAGGGTCTGTCGCCACCCAAGGCGATTGTGACGTCCGCGGTGAGTCGATTCAGGCCCATTTTCCTGACCACTGTGACGACGTTTGTCGGTTTGATTCCGATCATGGCTGAGCAGTCGACCAGCGCCCAGTTCTTGAAGCCAGCCGTGTTGTCGCTGGCCTTCGGGGTGTTCTTCGCGCTATTTGTCAGCCTGTTGTTGGTGCCGGCACTGTATCTGATTGGCTACGACTGGCAGCAGATGCGTTTAGCACGTAAAAATCGCAGGGCGGGTGACACCGATGCGACCGAGGCCGTGCCTGCGTCGATCTGATTTATCGCACGCCGTGCATCATGCGCTTCAGCACCGGTGACAGCGCCAGTAACACCGCACCGCCCACTAATCCGATCATAAGCAGCTGACTGAACAATTCGGTGTAGCCCGACAATGCATCGGTGAGGTTTAGGGAAGCCTCGTCAGCCGGGCGGGCAGCAATGGTGGCGATTTGCGCGGCGACGTACGAGGAGTAGGCCGACGCCAAAAACCAGGTGCCCATCATCACACCGACCACCGACGGAACCGCGAGCTTGGTCACCGCCGACAGGCCTACCGGGCTCAGGCACAGCTCACCCGTGGTATGAAGCAGGTAAGCCACAATGAGCCACCAGGCCGAGACCACGCCTGCCTGATCGGGAAACTGCGCGCCATAAACCAGTGCGCCAAAACCCAGACCTGCCTGGGCGATGCCGAGGGAAAACTTCACCGGCGTGCTGGGTTCCCAGCCTCTCCGACCCAGACGAATCCAGAGCATGGCGAAAAGCGGTGCCAAAGAAAAAATGAAGAAGGAATTGGCGGCGCCGAATTGCGCGGCGGTAAGGGTCATGCCAAACAGCGTTTTGTCTGTAACGCGGTCAGCGTAAAGCGTCATGGAGCCGGCACCTTGCTCGAAGAGCGCCCAGAAGACCACCGTTGAAAGGGTTAGCAGGATCAGCACAAACATCCGCTCGCGCTCAACCTTGGTGCAGCGAAACAGCAGAAACCACCCCAGACCCGCCAACACTATGAGTGACAGCACATCGAGTAGCGTGCCGACCGTGTCGGTCAGTTGAACCAGCTGCCAGACCACGGCCACCATAAGGAAACTGCCCGCGTAAATCGCCCGCTCGATATTCAAGCCAGGAATGCCAACGTTCTGTGTCAGCCGTTCAGGGTGTTCCGGCTCGCCATGGCCCATGAGGGTGTGTTGCCCCCACTGGAAAACGACGAGGCCCAGGAGCATGCCAATACCCGCCGCGCCAAAGCCCCAGGACCAGCCATAGACTTCGCCCAGCCAGCCGCACAGGAGCGTTGCGCTGAAGGCGCCGATGTTGATGCCCATGTAGAAAATGGTGAAACCCGCGTCCCGGCGGGGGTCACCTTCGGGGTAGAGCTTACCGACTACCGTCGAAATATTGGGTTTGAGAAATCCGACCCCCACCACAATCAATGCCAGCGAGAGATAGAAGATCGACAGCGCCTGATCATCGCGGACAATACCTGCCGCGGTCTGACGTGCCGCTTCGCCTTCAAACGCCATCCCGAGATGCCCGGCGACTAGCAGCAAGCCCCCAAAAGTGACCGCTTTGCGCATGCCGATAAACCGGTCGGCAATCAGCCCGCCCAGCACAGGCATGGCGTAGACGAGGGAGGCGTAGCTGCCCAATACACCGAGCCCTGCCGCATCGGAGAACAAGTGGTACTTGGTGAGGTAGAGGAGCAGCAGGTACTTCATGCCGTAGAAGGAGAAGCGCTCCCACAGCTCCGTGGCGAAGCAGATGTATAACCCGCGAGGGTGGCCCCAAAGGTTGGTGCTGTTGTCTTCAGCCAAGGTGGTCATTGTCTCGTGCCCTCATCGCGCAGTTATCTAGCGTGACAGCCTGTTTCGATGACCTGTCTTCAGGGCGTTTCTTCATCGCGTCCCTTTATGGCGTCTCTTTATCGAATCTCTTTATTGAATCTCTTCATGGATAGCGATCAGGCGGCCCGTGCCAGCGCTGACCGACCCTGCAGGGCCAGCGCCATGTCGTCGGGATCAGTGATCCTTTTGACCTCGCTAAACAAGGCGGCGGCCTGTGGGTAATAGACCTTTAGGTAAACGAGCCACTGCTTCACTGGATTGACCGCGTAACGCGGGTCGTACAGCGCCCGGTTGCGGGCCAAAAACGCCACCAGTAGCTGTTGTGCCTCAGGCCAGCTGAATGCCGGGTTCACCTCGCTGCGATGGGTCGCAACGATTGCGGCGCCAAGATCCGGGCGGCACAGCGCGCCCCGGGCGAGCATAAAAGCATCGCAGCCGCTGACCTCGGCGCAGCGCGCCACATCGGCGGGCGTCCAGAGCTCGCCATTGGCGATTACGGGGTAGGGGAGCGTCAGGCGCGCTTGCCTGAGCTGATGCCAGTGCGCGGGTGGGCGATAGCCCTGTCTTTTAGTGCGGGCATGGATAGTGATCTCGGACAGGGCAACGCCCGATAGTGCGTCGAGAATCTCCTCAAATTGTTCGTCGCTGTCATAGCCCAGACGGATCTTCGCGGTGACCGGTGTTCGCTCGGGCACATTGTCGCGCACCTGTTCGCAGATCGATCTGATCAGTTTTGGGGAGCGTAATAACACTGCGCCGCCTTGCGATCGGGTAACGGTTTTTGCAGGGCAGCCAAAATTCAAGTCAATACCCGGTGCGCCAAGGGAGGCTGCACGCGCTGCGTTGGCGGCCATGAGCTCGGGGTGAGAGCCCAAGAGTTGAAGGTAAACAGGGGTGCCTGATGGCGTGAGTCCGCCTTGTCGCAGCTCAGGGGCATAACGAAAAAAAACCCGCTTCGGGAGGACAGTTTGAGATACGCGCACGAATTCGGTCACGCAGCGCTCGTAACCGCCGATGGCGGTGAGCTGTTCGCGCATGACCGCGTCAACAACGCCCTCCATGGGGGCGAGTATCAGGCGCGGTGGCAGGCGTTCTGGCGTGTGGCCGGGGTCAATCATGGCCGGCAGGGTAACCAGATACCTGACTTTTTAACAGTGGGCGTGACGCAAGCGCTCTCCCTTTGTAGACTCCCCTGCTTGATTCAACCCGCCACCCGCGTTGGTATGGGGTAACACTATGAATCCAAACTATCTCGATTTTGAGCAGCCGATTGCAGAACTCGAAATGAAGATCGAGGAGTTGCAGGGCGTTGGCGACGGCGCCGATCTGAACCTGGGCGACGAAATTGATCGCCTGCGGGAGAAGTCGACCGCGCTGACCGAGAAGATTTATGCGGATCTGAGCGCCTGGGATATTGTGCGCGTGGCCCGGCACCCGCAACGGCCGTATTCCCTCGACTACATCCCCGAAATCTTCACCGAATTTGATGAATTACATGGTGACCGTCACTTTGCCGATGACAAGGCGATTGTGGGCGGCGTTGCGCGCCTCGACGGGCGTCCGGTCATGGTAATTGGTCAGGAAAAAGGCCGCGCGGTGAAAGACAAGGTCTACCGTAACTTCGGCATGCCCAAGCCCGAGGGCTATCGCAAAGCGATGCGCTTGATGGAGATGGCAGAGCGCTTCAAGATGCCGGTGATCACCCTGATCGACACGCCCGGGGCCTACCCTGGTATCGATTCAGAGGAGCGCGGGATCAGTGAGGCAATTGCGCAGAACCTGGCGGTGATGTCGCGGCTCAAGAGTCCGTTGATCTGTATCGTGATTGGTGAGGGTTCATCGGGCGGTGCGCTCGGCATCGGGGTGGGCGATCATCTCGCCATGCTGCAGTACGCCACTTATTTTGTGATCTCCCCCGAGGGCTGCGCCAACATTATCTGGAAGAGCTCCGAGTTTGCGCCCGATGCGGCGGCGGCGATGGGTGTCACATCCTCCAAGCTTGAGGAGTTGGGCATCGTTGACGCGACGATCCCGGAGCCACTTGGTGGCGCACACCGCGACCCGATTGAGATGGCCAGTAGATTGAAGGCGCACCTATTGGATCAGGTGGATCGGCTGTCTGCGATGGATACCGATGCCATGCTAGAGGCGCGTTACCGAAGGCTGATGTCCTACGGTAATTGAGTGTCGGTGCACGCGACGTGCGCGAGATCCTGACACCTTTCCCTGATGTACTATTAGAGGCACCCCGCTGGTGGGTGGCACTCTCTGGTGGCGCTGACAGCGTCGCGTTGCTCTATGCACTGGCGGCGCATCGGGATGCGGCATCCGCACCACCCCTCCACGCCATTCACGTTAACCACGGTTTGCATACTGCTGCGGGGGAGTGGGCCGACCTCTGTCAGCGCCATGCCGACAGACTCGACGTTCCGCTACATATCAACGTCTGCAATATCGAGCCCAGCGGCCGCGGCGTGGAAGCCGATGCGCGCCGCGAACGGTACAAAGCCTTCGAGCGCGCGCTGGCCGAGGGCGACATTCTTTTCACCGCGCATCATGCCGACGACATGGTGGAGACGGTTTTGTTACGGCTGTTGCGCGGCGCCGGGCCTCGGGGCTTATCCGGTATCCCAAGGGAGCGGGCCTGCGGGGCGGGACGCATTTTCCGGCCACTGCTCAATACACCCTCAGACGCCCTGCGCAGTGCGGTTGAGGCCGCGGGGCTGGAGTATGTGACTGACCCCTCCAATCTAGAGACCGAACAGGATCGCAATTATCTGCGACAGGTTGTCCTGCCTGCGGTAGCAGAGCGCTGGCCGGGTTATCGGGAGACCATTCAGCGTGCAGCTGGCCTGCAGGCTATGGCACAGCAGCGGCTGAGCCAACTGCTGCTCCCCCGAACAGAGACCGCGATGGGTGAGGCGGCCTTGGTGATCGATCCGACAGTGGATGTCTCGGAGTTAGCAGCACAGATCCACCAGTGGTTGGGCGAGTCTGATACCGATTCGCCGGATCGACGCCGGTTACTCGAACTGGCAAGGCAGGCGCTCGACGCTGGATCGGATCGGCTGCCCGAGTTGCGTTGGGGCGAGGGTTGCCTGCGCGTTTGGCGAGGTTGGATCGTCAGTGTCAGCGAGCCTTCCGTGGAGTGGCGCTTGCCAGACGAGGTCGTGGTGGGGGAGCCCGCCGAGGGCGACTGGGGGCGACTTGACTGGGAGCCCGCTGATGACGGCCCCGGGCTGGCTCCGGGCGCGAGATTAATCTTTAGTGTCAGTGGGGAGATCGACACGGTGACGCCCCTTAATCGCCCTCAAAAACCCATCAATAAGTGGCTGCAAGAGATGAGAATTCCCCCGTGGTGGCGTCGCCATCTACTTGTTTTGCTGTCAGAAAAAGAGCCTGTGTGGGTGCTACCTGTCGGGCCGCTGTCCGCGGTGGCTGATCTAGATAACAGCACCGCGGAACCCGGTTTGCGACCTGTTTGGCGCCTTTCTTCCTCACTTTGAATTGAGCCTCGCGGGGCTTCCTGTTACACTGATCGTCCATCGGAGAGAGGTTCCCGAGAGGCGTCGAGACAGACGTCCGGGTGCTCTTTCGCATTGGTGGAATCCATGACGAGATATGTGTTCGTTACTGGTGGTGTTGTGTCTTCCCTGGGTAAGGGGATCGCTGCCGCCTCCCTCGCTGCTGTGCTTGAAGCGCGCGGCCTCAAAGTCACCCTCCTCAAGCTAGACCCCTACATCAACGTCGACCCTGGCACGATGAGCCCGTTTCAGCACGGTGAGGTCTTTGTCACCGACGACGGCGCGGAGACAGATCTCGATCTGGGTCACTATGAGCGTTTCACGCGCACGGTGATGAGCCGCGCCAATAACTTCACCGCGGGCCGTGTGTATGACGCAGTGCTGCGCAAGGAGCGCCGTGGCGATTATCTGGGCGGCACCGTTCAGGTGATTCCGCACATTACCGATGAGATCAAACATCGGGTGGTCGAAGGTGCGGGGGATGCCGAGGTCGCGGTGGTGGAAGTGGGCGGCACCGCGGGCGACATCGAGAGCCAGCCTTTCCTCGAAGCAGTGCGTCAACTCAAACTGGAGCTGGGCTCGTCCAACGCGCTGCTTATGCACCTCACGCTCATTCCTTATATTCCGACTGCGGGTGAAATCAAAACCAAACCCACTCAGCACTCGGTCAAAGAATTGCGCTCGATTGGTTTACAACCTGAGGTGCTATTGTGCCGATGCTCTGTTGAGGTCGACGAAGGCGCGCGCCGCAAGATCTCCCTCTTCACCAACGTAGAAGAGCGGGCCGTGATCCCGCTGATGGATGCGGACTCGATTTATCAGATACCCGGTCACCTCAAGGAGAGCGGGCTCGATGATTATATTCTTGAGCGCTTTGGGCTGACCCAGCCAGCGGCTGATCTGTCGGAGTGGGAAGACGTGGTCCGGCGCGAATTCAGTCAACGCAAGGGTACGGTGCGCGTGGGCATGGTCGGCAAATATGTTGACCTGGTCGATGCTTATAAGTCGCTTAATGAGGCTCTGGATCACGCGGGGCTGCAAACTGATACACGGGTGGAGATCGACTACATCGACGCTGAGGAGATCGAGGCCCAAGGCGTGGGGTTGTTGTCGCATCTGGATGCCATCCTCGTCCCGGGTGGCTTTGGTGATCGCGGTATTCAAGGCAAAATCGAAGCGGTGCGGTATGCGAGAGAGCAGGGCATTCCCTTCCTCGGTATTTGCTTGGGGATGCACATGGCGCTCATCGAATACGCGCGCAATGTCTGTCATCTCGTAGGCGCGCATTCTACCGAGATGCAGTCTGACACCCCTCACCCGATCATTGCCCTGATCACCGACTGGCAGACCGCAGATGGCGCGGTGGAGCAGCGTTCTGAGGAGTCGGATCTGGGTGGCACCATGCGACTGGGTGCGCAGCCCTGTCGGTTGGTGGCGGGCACTAAGACGCAGGCTATATACAACGCCGACGAGATTTCCGAGCGGCACCGCCACCGTTACGAGGTGAACAGCAACTACGTTGCCCGGCTGGAAGAGGCGGGCATGAAGATGAGTGGCTGGTCACTGGACGGTGAACTGGTCGAAATCATTGAGTTGCCGGCTCACCCCTGGTTTATGGCGTGTCAGTTCCACCCGGAATTCAAGTCCCGGCCCCGAGGCGGGCATCCGCTGTTTACCAGCTACATTGAGGCCGCATTGGCCATGGCACAGCAGTGTGGTGATGCCGCGTGAGTGGAGAGCATCGCGCTGTTGAGGTAGCGGGCCGCACCTTTGCCAATGATCAGCCAATGGTGTTGATCGGCGGCATCAATGTGCTCGAGAGCGCCGAGCTGGCGATGGAAAGCGCCGCTGAATTTGTGCGCGTGTGTGAACAGCTGTCACTGCCCTACGTATTCAAAGCGTCTTTCGACAAGGCCAACCGCTCGTCGATTCATTCTTTCAGGGGGCCCGGCTTGGACGCCGGTCTGAAAATCCTCGCCGATGTGAAATCCGCCCATAACGTGCCGGTGCTGACCGATGTGCACACTCCCGAGCAGGCGGCGCCTGTGGCAGAGGTCTGTGACATCCTTCAGCTGCCGGCGTTTCTCGCGCGCCAAACCGATCTGGTGGAGGCGATGGCGCGCACGGGTGCCGCGATCAATATCAAGAAGCCCCAGTTTTTAAGCCCCGAACAAATGGCCAATGTCGTAGAAAAATTTCGCGAGTGTGGCAACGACCAATTGATGGTGTGCGAGCGCGGCAGCAATTTTGGCTATGACAATCTCGTGGTCGACATGCTGGGCTTTGAAGTGATGCGCGAGGCAACGGGTGGTTGCCCGCTGATTTTTGACGTGACCCACTCGCTGCAACGCCGGGACCCCGGCGAGGCCGCCTCCGGTGGGCGTCGTGATCAGGTACTCAAGTTGGCCAAGGCCGGCGCAGCCGTGGGGATAGCTGGGCTGTTTCTGGAGGCTCACCCGAACCCGGATGAAGCCCTCTGCGATGGCCCCAGTGCGCTGCCGCTGGCGCAGCTTGAGCCCTTTCTCGAGCAGGTCAAAGCGGTGGATACATTGGTCAAGTCTCAGCCTGAACTGACCATCCACTGAGTCGAATTTAACAAGGAGTGTGTTGTGAGTGAGATCGTCGATGTGCGTGCTTTTGAGGTATTGGATTCCCGCGGGAATCCGACCGTCATGGCCGAGGTCACATTGGATGACGACAGTGTCGGCAGTGCGTGCGCGCCCTCAGGGGCCAGCACCGGGACCCGCGAGGCGCTGGAGCTGCGAGATGGTGACGCGTCGCGCTTTCTGGGCAAGGGCGTGCTGACGGCGGTGGGGCACGCGAATGGCTCTATTCGCGAACTGTTGGTGGGCCACGATGCCCTGGATCAAGCCGGTATCGATCAGCGCATGATTGAGGCAGACGGGACAGACAACAAGGCGCAGTTCGGTGCCAATGCGATTCTGGCTGTCTCGCTGGCGACCGCCAAAGCCGCGGCACTGTCAGCCAAAAAACCGCTGTATCAGCACATCGCCGAGCTCTCGGGTTGTACGGCTTTGTCTCTGCCCGTGCCGATGATGAATATCCTGAACGGGGGAGAGCACGCCGATAACAATGTGGATATTCAGGAGTTCATGATTCAGCCCGTCTCCGCGAGCAATTTTGCTGAGGCCTTGCGCATGGGCGCCGAGATTTTCCATCACCTGAAAAAGGTGCTCTCCGGTAGAGGGCTGGCCACAGCCGTCGGGGACGAGGGTGGCTTTGCGCCAGACCTGCCTTCGAACGCGGCGGCGTTAGAAGTCATTGGCGAGGCGGTGGCCAACGCGGGTTACGCATTGGGAGAGGACATCACGTTGGCGCTGGATTGCGCCGCCTCCGAGTTCTATCGAGATGGTCGTTACCATCTGCAGGGCGACGGTGCTGACTATGACAGTGCAGGATTTGCCGACTACTTGGCCGCGTTGACGGCGGACCATCCCATCGTCTCGATTGAGGACGGATTAGATGAGTCCGACTGGGCTGGCTGGGCGGTGCTGACAGAAAAATTGGGGGATCGCATTCAGCTGGTCGGGGACGACCTGTTCGTCACCAATACCGAGATTCTCAAGCGCGGGATCGACGAGGGCATCGCCAATTCGATCTTGATTAAATTCAACCAGATCGGATCGTTGACGGAGACGCTGGAGGCGATTGCCATGGCCAAGACCGCGGGCTACACGGCGGTGATCTCGCATCGTTCCGGTGAGACCGAGGACGCCACCATTGCCGATCTGGCTGTCGGGACCGGGGCGGGTCAGATCAAGACCGGCTCGCTGTGCCGCTCTGACCGGGTGGCCAAATATAACCGGCTACTGCGGATTGAAGCGGAGCTCGGTCTTACCGCGCCGTATCCCGGCCGGGATATCCTCTCGAGGGGCTGATGCGCTGGCTCATAGGTGGGCTTTTGGGTCTTCTCGTGCTACTGCAATATCGCCTGTGGTTCGCAGAGGGCGGTCTCGCTGAGGCCAACCGGCTGCAGGTGCAGCTCGCAGAAGCCGAGTCAGAAAACGCTGAGCTGACGGCGCGTAATGCGGCGCTCACGCAGGAAGTTATCGCCTTGCAGGGTGGCACAGAGGCGGTCGAGAAAAACGCCCGCGAGAACCTGGGCCTCATCAAGGAAGGCGAGGTCTATTATCAATTCGTAGAGGAGCCGAAGGCGCCGTGAACAGCATCTGGGCAGTCGTGCCGGCGGCTGGGTCGGGGCGCCGACTTGGGGGCGAGATTCCCAAGCAGTACCGCGAAATCGCCGGTGCGCCACTGATGGAGCACACCCTCCGCGCATTGCTGGAGAGCCCGGATATTCGCGGCATTGTGGTGGCGCTCGATCCCTCGGACCGGCGTGCCGATGCGATTGACAGCCTGGCGGACGTGCGCGTGCAGACCACACCCGGTGGCGCCGAGCGAGCGGACTCCGTTATGGCGGGACTCGAGCTATTGGCGACTGAAGGTGCTGAAGAGGACTGGGTGCTGGTCCACGACGCCGCGCGGCCCTGCCTGCCACTTGAATCCCTCACCGCCTTAATTGAACGGGCGCGTCAGTCGGGAGAGGGCGTGATCCTCGCCGAGCCGGTTGCAGACACCCTGAAGCAGGTCGGTGAGGATGGACAGATCTCCGGCACCGTCGATCGCCGGTCGCTCTGGCGGGCACAGACGCCGCAATTGTTTCCCTTGTTCGCGTTGCGAGCGGCACTGGGTCAATGTCTTGAGGAAGGCCTCTCGGTCACCGATGAAGCCATGGCGATGGAACGGGCGGGTGAGCCGGTTCACGTGGTGGAGGGGCCCTCGAGCAACATTAAGGTCACGGTTGAAGCAGACCTGGCGTTTGCGGATCTGGTGCTGAGGAAGAGAGGAGGGCAGTGATATGATGCGCATCGGCCACGGTTACGATGTACACGCCTTTGGTGAGGGCGATTTGGTTGTGCTGGGTGGCGTTCAGATCCCCTGCGAGCGTGGGCTGATCGCGCACTCCGACGGAGACGTGGTGCTGCACGCTCTTTGTGATGCGCTCCTGGGTGCCGCGGGCCTCGGTGATATCGGCCGGCATTTTCCCGACACCGACCCGGCTTTCAGTGATGCGGACAGCAGAGTCCTTCTGCGCGCGGTGGTCGCGCAGTTGGATGAGGCGGGTTGGGCAGTCGGTAATGTTGATCTCACCGTGGTCGCACAAACCCCGCGATTGAGCGAGCACGTTGCCGAGATGCGCGAGCGCATCGCTACTGATCTCAAAGTGGCAGCGGATAGCGTCAACGTGAAGGCAACGACCACCGAAAAACTCGGCTTTGTGGGGCGCGAGGAAGGTATTGCCAGCCATGCAGTGGCGCTGCTGACGAAAGAGAGCGCCTCTGCGTGAACCAGCAAGGTATCGGCATGACCTCCCAGCGAACGCGGGAGCGACTCATACAGCGGCTGATGGATCAGGGCATCACGCGATTTGAGGTGCTCGAGGCGATTCGCAGCGTGCCACGTCATTTATTTGTGGACGAAGCGCTCGCGCATCGGTCCTACGAGGATACGGCGCTGCCGATTGGCTACGGCCAGACGCTCTCGCAGCCCTATGTTGTTGCCAGGATGAGCGAGCTCGCGCTGGCTCAGGGCCGACCCAAGAAAGTGCTGGAGCTGGGCAGTGGCTCGGGCTACCAAACGGCGATATTGGCCAGTCTTGTGGACGAGATATGCGCGATTGAACGCATCAAGCCGCTCCTCGAGCGAGCGCGTAAGCAACTGCGCGCGCTGCGAGTGCGCAACGTTCGGCTTCGGCATGGCGATGGCTTGGACGGATGGGCCAGCGAGGCGCCTTTTGATCTTATTCTGGGCGCCGCGGCGCCTGAGCACCTGCCCACCCAGCTGCTGGAGCAGCTTGCACCCGGAGGTAGGCTGATCCTGCCCGTGGGTGGCACGCGTCAGCAACTCATGATGGTGAACGCGACACCCGAGGGTTTTGTCGAAGAGGTAATCGAAGAAGTCAATTTTGTCCCGATGGTCAGAGGGATAAAGCGTTGAAGCATTCGCGCGCAGGGTTGTTTGCCCGCGGTCTGGCGATGGGCGCAGCGGACATCGTGCCGGGTGTATCGGGTGGCACGATCGCACTGATTACCGGTATCTACGAGCGGCTGTTGGGGGCGATTGTGGGAGCAGACAGCGATGCGCTCTCCATGGCGTTGGCGGGTCGTTGGCGTGCGCTGTGGCACCGAATCGACGGCGGATTTCTGTCGATCCTGCTGCTGGGTATTCTGACGGCGATTTTCTCTTTGGCTTCGGGTATCCATTGGTTGCTGCAGCACTATCCGCAGCCGCTATGGTCGTTTTTCTCCGGGCTGATTCTCGTCAGTGCCGTGCTGCTGATTCGCGAGGAGGTGACGCTAAATAGCGTTGACCGCCTTGCTGCCTTCACCTTGGGTGTCTCGATCGCCGTGGGCGCCGCCTTAATGCCTCCCGTGTCGTTTCTCGCGGGTCTGCCCGGTCTGTTCTTTGCCGGTGCAATCGCGATTTGCGCCATGATTTTGCCCGGGATATCGGGGAGCTTCCTGCTGGTGCTGATGGGCATGTATGAGCAGGTGCTCTCGGCGATTAAGACGCTGCAGATCACAGAGCTCTTGGTGCTCGCCGCGGGTTGTGTGACGGGGCTGCTGCTCTTTGCCCGGCTACTACAGCATTGCCTGCAGCGCTATCGGGCCCTGGCGATGGCTTTCCTGAGCGGTGTGCTGATGGGCTCACTGGTGGCGGTATGGCCCTGGCGACAGGAGGTGTTGCTGAACGCCGCTGAAGGGGCGATCGCGGTATCGCGACCCGTGCTGCCGTCGGTGGTCAGGGATGCGCAGTTGCTAGCCTGTCTCGGTGCCTGCCTGATCGGCTGTGTGTTGGTCTGGGGTATGCATGCACTGGCCTCGCGTCGAGGTCTTTAATATGACCGTGCGTTGCGGTCGGATCTGGTTGGCGAGTCTATTGTTGCTGGTTGGCTGTGCCGATAACCCGCCTGCGGTCATTGAGAACAAGTCGGTGGCGGCGGTGGATGTCCCGCCGGAAGTGCGCCAAACCAACGCTCAACGTGCTGATTATGGGCCCAACTTGTCCGCCGGGCCCGACTACGTGGTGGAGCCGGGCGATACGCTGTACGCGGTGGCTTTTCGTCTGGGCATGGACTACCGCACCCTCGCGGGTCTCAATGACATCGATCCACCCTATGTGATCAGGGTGGGGCAGTCGCTAAGAACCGCTCCCGATGCTGAGCGCGCAAACGCTCCGGCTATTCCAGAGACAACCGCGATCCAGTCTCATTCGCCGCAGCGCGCTGGTGGGCCCAGTGGCGAGCGTGGTGTGGAGAGTGCAGTGGAGAGTGCTGTAGAGAATGCCGTAGCAAGTGCTGGCGGGGGTGTTGGAGAGAGCAGTACGGACAAGGCGACGGCGAGTGCACCCGAGGGTAATCCTGTCACAGCTACTACCAAGCCAGCCGCCACACAGCCTCAACCAGGCCCACCCTCGCATTCGCTATCCACCTCGAAGACTCCTACGCCCAATGCGCCGGTGGACCGCTGGTCCTGGCCTGCTGAGGGGAAAGTAAGCCGCGCGTATTCAGCCGAGCGCCACAAAGGTATTGATTTGCATGGCGAACGCGGCTCGCCAGTGATGGCGACGGCAGCAGGCGTGGTGGTCTATGCGGGCACCGGTGTCACCGGTTATGGCGCGCTACTGATCGTGAAGCATAACGACACCTACCTCAGCGCCTACGGTCACAACGATGCCTTGTTGGCAGCTGAGGGCCAGCAAGTGAGTGCCGGCCAGGTGATTGCCCGTATGGGCAGCACCAGTAGTGACTCGGTGAAGCTGCACTTCGAGATCCGGCACAACGGCCAGCCCGTGAACCCCGCGTCACTATTGCCTCAGCGCTGACAAGGTCATCGCCACAGCACGAAGCCAAAAATCTCGGCTGCTACAGGGGCTCACTTAGAGGGGGTGCCCGCGAGTCACGGGTAGTGGTCTGTGCTCAGCGCTCGAGTAGCTCGAGCTTGCCGGGCTTGCCTGCCCAGTCTTCCGCATCGGCCGGGGGCTCCTTGCGTTCCGTGATGTTTGGCCAGACCTCAGCCAGCTCCGCATTCAACTGCAGGAAAGATTCCTGATCACCGGGGAGCTCATCTTCTGAGTAGATCGCATCGACAGGGCACTCGGGCTCACACAGCGCGCAATCAATGCACTCGTCCGGGTGAATCACCAGAAAATTGGGCCCCTCGTAGAAACAATCTACCGGGCACACCTCAACGCAATCAGTGTGCTTGCACTTGATGCAATCCTCGCCAACAACGAAAGTCATACCGATACCTCACTCATCCCACGGCGAAGGATACTGGCTGTGAAGTATTTTGAAAACTGGTCAGGTTTCATCGTCAAGTTTCTGTTTCAGTTGATAGATCCAGTCTAGTGCCGCTTTGGCACTGAGGTTATCAGGATCGAGTGACCGCAGTGCCTCCAGTGTCGGTGACGGCGGGGCGGAAGCGGGCGGTGCGGCCATGAACAACTCCGCCTGGGCGGGAGGCGGTCCGGCGGTCACGCCGCTCTCGAGTTCATGAAGTTTGTCCTTCGCTGCATCGAGAATGTCCCTAGGAACGCCTGCGAGTTTGGCCACCTGTAGCCCGAAGCTGCGATTGGCAGGACCCTCCTGAATTTGGTGGAGGAACACGACGTGGTCTTCGTGCTCAGTGGCGTCGAGGTGGACGTTGGCCATGGCAGGATGTTGCTCGGGTAATGCTGTGAGCTCGAAATAGTGGGTGGCAAAAAAGGTGAGGGCCTGCACCTGATTAGCGAGCGCCAGCGCGGTCGCCCAGGCGATACTCAAGCCGTCGAAGGTACTGGTGCCGCGACCGATTTCGTCCATCAGAATCAGGCTGCGCTCGGTGGCGTTGTGGAGAATATTGGCAGTCTCGGTCATTTCGACCATAAACGTGGAACGGCCGCTCGCGAGATCGTCGGAAGAGCCGATCCGCGTAAAAATGCGATCGAGGCAGGACAATGAGACCGCCTGCGCGGGCACAAACGCACCAACGTGGGCAAGCAATGCGATCAGTGCGTTTTGCCGCATATAAGTGGACTTGCCGCCCATGTTGGGGCCGGTGATCAGCAGCATCCGCCGGTTGTGATCAAGCTGCGTGTCGTTGGCGATGAAGGGCACATCCCGCACCGCTTCCACCACCGGGTGCCGACCTCCCTCAATCTGCAGCAAGGTTTGATCGGTAAAGCGCGGCCGGCACAGATCGAGCACGGTCGCGCGTTCCGCAAAGCACGCGAGTACATCAAGATCACACAGCGCAGTGGCGGTCGCCTGCAGGGGAGCGAGGGATTCCGCGACCTCCGCTACCAGCGCCTCGTAGAGGTGCTTCTCCCGCGCCAACGCCCGACTTTTGCTCGACAGCGCCTTGTCTTCGAAGGTTTTGAGCTCGGGCGTAATAAACCGCTCGACATTTTTCAGCGTCTGACGGCGCTGATAGGTATCGGGCGCCTGTTCTGACTGAGTGCGGCTGATCTCAATATAGTAGCCGTGTACGCGGTTGTAACCGACCTTGAGCGTCGACAGACCTGTCGCATCGCGCTCGCGCTGCTCAAGCTCGAGCAGATAGGCCCCTGCGTTATCGCTGATACCGCGCAGCTCGTCGAGCTCCTCGTCGTAGCCCGCGGCAATCACGCCACCGTCGCGGATCAATACCGGCGGATTCTCGATGATCGCGCGCGCGAGCAGTTCGGTCAGCGCCTCGTAATCGGGCAAGGCGGTGGCGAGTTGCCCGAGTAATGAAGATTCAGCCGGAAGTCGGCTACGTATCAGCGGCAATTGAGCGAGGCTGCTGCCCAGTCTGCTTAAATCCCGGGGCCGCGCTGAGCCCAAGGCGACCCGCGAAAGAATCCGCTCCAGATCGGCGATATCCTTGAGCGCCTCGCGGAGTGGCTCAAAGCGATACTCCTGCACCATGGATTCCACGGCGTCGAGCCGCTGCTCGATGTCACGGCGGTTGTTAATCGGCCGGTGTAGCCAGCGGCGCAGGTGCCTAGCACCCATGGCGGTGACCGTGCTGTCGTAGACCGCATAAAGCGTGTGTTCCTCGCCGCCACTCAGAGTGAGGTCGATTTCCAGATTGCGTCGCGTCGCCGCATCGAGAATCACTGCGCCGCTCTGTGATTCGAGGTGGATTGCGCGAATGTGGGGCAGGTCGCTGCGCTGGGTGTCTTTGACATAGCTGAGCAATGCACCTGCGGCAGCGATCGCAACCGTGAGTCCGCCGCAGCCAAAACCGTCGAGATCCCGGGTCTGAAATTGTCGCTGCAGGTCTTCTTTGGCGCTGGTTTCATCGAAGCGCCAGTCGGGTTGATGGCGCAGGGCACCGTGCCATGACTCATCTGTCAGGTGACTCGACTCGGGAACCAGGATTTCTGCGGGGGCCAGCCGCGCGACTTCGGCATCGAGCGCCACGTCGCCGGCAACCTCTGAGACCAGAAATCGGCCGCTGCTGACATCCAGCCATGCCAGTCCGTAGCCCGTTTTATTTACTGCAATAGCGAGAATCAGCGCATCTTGGCGTGCCTCCAGCAGAGACTCATCAGTGAGCGTGCCGGGCGTCACTATGCGCACGACTTCTCGATCGGCCGGCCCTTTGCTCGTTGCGGGATCACCAATTTGCTCGGCGATAGCCACTGAGCGTCCGGCTTTCACCAGTCGCGCGAGATAGCTCTCGGCTGCGTGGTAGGGAACGCCGGCCATGGGGATCGCCTCTCCCGCTGATTTACCGCGACTGGTAAGCGTGATGTCGAGAAGCTTCGATGCGGCTTCGGCATCGTCATAAAACAGCTCGTAGAAATCACCCATGCGGTAGAAAAGCAGCTCGTGCGGGTGCTCGCTTTTGATCGCGAGGTACTGCTGCATCATGGGTGTGTGTGTGGCGGGTGTGGCGTCGCTCATTCGCGAATTGTGACCTGCACCGCGGTACAAGGAAAGGTGTAGAGGCGGCGTGAACGCCGCCTCGAGGGTGTTTCTTGGGTGACTTGATCTACCACACAGTACTTGACATAGTCAGCGACTTCCTGGGTCGTCCATTCTCCCTTGGGCGTCTCCTTCAAGTTTTCGCACCAGGCCTCGCTGCCAATCGTGGTGCTCCCCAGCACGCAGTGGGCGGCGTAAGTCTTGGCCTCATAACCCGTCCATTCCCCTTTGCTTTTTGCGCTCATATCTTCGCACCAGCCCTTACTTCCAGGCTTGTCGGCACAGGCGCCGAGCAGGCTGACGCCGGCCACTACAGCAAGTGAGAGGACAACTTTTCGAGTATTGAAAGTGATCATAAAGACGAGCTCCTGTTGGTTTTACTTTTTTGGTTTTTAAAGGTTTCGCGCGGTCGGCAATGAGTCGATCGCTCAAACACTGAATGATCGAACTGCTTGAGCGGTGTCTGTAACGCACAGCGTCGTCTCATGCTGAGCAAATGGTGACAGATTTATCCCGGTTTCAATCGCGCGCGCAGCGGAGCGGCTTGTCCTCGAAAGCGCGTTCATGCGATTGTCAGGGCGTCAGGCCGCGATGCACTGTGGCCTGCCACAACAAAAAAATACACGAACTAAAACTCACACCAAGGGGAAGCAAGATGTTGAAAAAGATCGTTTTGATTTTGACCGCAGCACTGTTTATGCCATTTGCTGTCGCGCAGGATCTGGATTACGGCGAGGGCGAGTTCACCGCCAACTTTGATATTGATTCTGCACACACGACCGATGGCACCAATTACAAGATTTCCGCCACCGGTGAGGCGGGGCCCTATGGTCGCGTTTGGCTGTCTTATGAATTTACCGACAAGCTTGGCCTGGGTGACTCGGGTGAATTCACCGGCTTTGCGTGGACACAGAATGGGGAGCAGTTTGCCACCG